>DATJMX010000020.1 GCA_035508495.1 Candidatus Binataceae bacterium | reverse complement strand
AAGGTCTGGTCAGCCAGGACCTCATCGAGATGAACTGGCACCGATGGCAGCGCGATGGGATGTTCCAATCCTGTAAGACAGAGATGCAGGTCGTGGAACATTTCGGCCGAATTGAGGCTTCGGACGCGAGCAACGCCTGATAGTGAATCGTCCAGGGCGTGCACCCGTTCGCGAAAACGATCGATCTCGTATTGCCAGCTCGACGCAGCTCCAGTGCTGCTTCCGGCGAAGAAAGCTGATGACAGTCGCGCCTTGGCTTCAGGCGGAAAATAGTGGCTCAAATAAATGCGGCTCTTCGTCACCCAGTAGCGTTCGTTGCCGAAAGCCGCCCGCCGCTCGGCGTCGACCAGCGCAGCCGCGCGCGTTGGAAACTCGCGTTCGGGATAATTGGGTGCCGGCAGCCGATGATGGACGACGTGAAGCATATCCATGTCGCCGAGTTGGCCGAGCGCCTGCTCGAAGCGCTCGCAGATCGCGTCCACTTCCGCTGGCGACAATGACTCGAAGTCGTCATGACGGATTTCGCGCGCCACCATCAGCCCGCCCGGCTTTAGGAACGCTTCGCCCTCAGCTGAGAAAGCACTCGCTTGCACAATGTCAGCGAGCGAATGATCGATTCGCGCCTTCCAGAGATTCATGGCATCCACCTCGGTAGCGGTGGCACCGCAGGTTTCGGCTTCTCCGGAGTTCTCCATGCGCGTCCGTGAGCCATGCGGATCGCAGGCTCACGCAGATGGCGGAAGTAAACGATCGGCCATTCAGGGTGTCGTTTCGCTGCAGCGCGCAATGGCCACTGCATCGCGAGCCCAACGCCGATAGCCAGTGCGAGGGTCCACCAGTGAAGGCCCGTCGACAAAATCGCCAATGCGAGCACCATGTTGATGACGGTTAGGCGCGGATGGCCGCCGCCCAGAAGTGGCGCTCTGACCATCGATAGATGAACCTTGGCAGGCATCAGTGGATCACCGCGGCCAAACCGAGATAGGTCATGATTTCTAGCGCGGCGCCCGCCAGTGCTCCGCCCGCGATCACGCCGACCAGCGCTTTCGCTGCGGGCCCGAACTCCTGCCAGAACGTCCATCCGATTCCCGCGACGATGATCCCGACCGCGAGCATCGCGTGTGCGAGACCACCCTGCATTCCATTGATCAGCGACGTCAGTGGTCCATCCCACGGAAGGCCGGTCGGGGTGTAAGCGAAAGCCGGTGCTGCCTTCAGGACCAGTAGTGATGCGATGAAAATTGATTTGCGCATGACTCGACCTCCTTAAGAACCGAGCGTCAACAACGCGATGTGGATCGCGAACATCAGAAAGATCGCGGCGATGAGGAGAACCGCCAGCAAAGACGATCCATCACCCAGATCGCCGATGGCCCAGGTGGCAAATACGAGCGAACTCAGCGCGAGGAGCGGCGCGCCATGAAATGCGACGCAGACGGCGATAAGAGAACGGAGGGAGTTCATTTCATGCATGCTCCTCGGCGGTTGCGATGCGTCTGAGTTGATAGCCGCCGTCCGGTGCGTAGCCTTCGACCCGCACCATCTCCACAATCCGTCGCGTACCGTCCGGACGGCGGCCAATGAAAATCACGAGATTGACGCTCTCGGCGATGAGGCGTGGATTGGCTGCGACGCCGGCCTCTTCGGTCAGACTCTCCAGACGGAGAAGCCCGGCCCGGGCATTGTTCGCATGCAGAGTCGTGAATCCGCCCGAGTGTCCCGTATTCCAAACCTTCAGCAGATCGAGCGCTTCGCCGCCGCGCACCTCGCCCACGATGATTCGGTCCGGCCGCATGCGGAGCATCTCGCGAACATGCCGGCGCATGTTCGCCTTGCCGTGTGCGACCCGGCGTATGCAGTTGCGCGCCTCGATTTGGAGTTCGGGTTCGTCCTCAATTACTCCGAGGCGTTCCTGCGGAAAGAGATCAATCAGACGACCAACGAAGGCATTCAGCAGCGTGGTTTTACCCGCGCTGGTCGCGCCGACGACCACAATGTTGTCCCGCTGCTGAATCGCTTGGTCGATAGCATCTAGCTGGGAAGGCTCGCCGATGAATTCCGCGAGCGGCCGAATCGGACGCCAGTGCATGCGGATCGAAAAAGTCGGTCCGTGGGACGCTGGCGGGAGGCACGCCGAGAATCGAGCGCCGTTGGGCAGAATCAGATTGAGAAATGGATCGTCGCGCTCGATCGTTTTGCCAGCGCTCGCAGCCAACAGACGAATGCCGGCCTCCACCCGCCGAGCGGGCAGTGAGACGTCAAGTGCGCGCATTGCACCGGTCCCAAGATCCGCGAATAGCGGGCAATCTGAAGACGAGCCATCATAGTTGCCTGAAACCTCCTGCGGCTCGCCGACAAGAAGACGCTCGATATCCAGGAGCTCTGCTGCCCGTCGCCACAGGAATTGATCGTGGCTTTGCTTCATGACCGCCTTAACCTCAATCGGTCGCTTAGCGTCAGGTGCAATCAGAGGTGTGAAGTAACTCTAGGATTTTGGGATTGCAAAATCTTTGTACAAAAAAGAGAGGCGCATGTCAAGCGCCTCTCGATCGAAACTGTCTACGAAAGCAGATGGCGGAGCTGACGCAACCGCACGTTAGCTGCTTCCACCGATACGTTGAACAGTTCGCTCGCGAGTTTAATCAGAACGCGGCCGTCCACCGATTCGGTTTCAAACGGGACATTGACCGACCGCTTCGCGCAGAATGCATTGACGTATCGATCGACTCGGCTCTTGGGCATGAGCAACGCTCCCGAAATGTAGCCGGCCTGCCACTCCATCCAATCGATCTCGGCGTTTCCAGGCAGGATCTCGCCGCGAAGGCATTTGTGGCGCTCGCCGCGATCGCAATAGCGATCATATAGCCAAGTGTGCCAATGCACGTGACCGTACTCGTGTGGCAGAGTGCTGCGCAGGCGGTGTTCGCGCCAGAATTGATGCGATAGCTCGCGCGCGATCCTGACCTCAGGTTTTTTGCCGGGAAAGAAGTCGGTCACGCCGTGAACTTCGTCACCCTCGTCGCTCAGATCGCTGAGCATGTTGAACTTGGCGGCTTCGTCCTCGATCATCACCGCAAGCGCTTGCGTCGGCACCGGAATAACGAACTGTCCGTATCGGCCAACGAGAAATGATTCGATTAGTTGCTCACACTGGATCTCGAGCTCGTCGGTCGTGTAGTAGGGCCGTTCGGGAAAGCGGCCGCTGCGGTCCGGAATCATCTTCATGATTTCTTGCCACCTTTCCCCCCTCCTTTTGTTTTGAGCTCACGCCGGAAGGCGCGATACGCGGCGGTCACTTGGTCTTCGTTTGCTTCGCCTGGCTGGATGTCGGGCGGCATCCGCTGCGCCCAGAAATACAGCACGTCGCGCTCCACTTTGAGCACATCGGCGAATTGATCGAGCAGATAATCGGGCGGCTTGCCTCGGTCGTGTTCGAGGTAATTCAGGTACGTGGCTGATATCGGCTTGCCGTCGCGGTTCTTGATCAGCGCCGCAAACTCCTTCTGGCTGAGACCCTGTGTCTTGCGCCTTTCTATGAGAAATTGTCCCAGCGTCTTCATCGCAGTGCCAGAGCTTCTTGCATGGTTAGTTCCCAGTGAAGTTCCGCTCGCCACATGGGGTTCGTCGCGTTAGTTGACAACCCAGCCTGCCAATCTGCATACACCGGTGCGCCATTTCGTGTTTCGTCGCTTACCGAATCCTTCGCGAGGTCGACCTTGCTCCAGACCGTAGCTATCTTGGCCTAAATTTTAGCAATTGCAAAAGTGTGTCAAAGCTCAATTTAACAGTTTTTTCCCAATATGCCTTTGGGCTCAGCATTATTGCTGCACGAGGACCACCCGATTCATAGAGGCGAATGGTATATCAGCTCCGTGAGACGGCGTTCGTTGAGCTTCGACAATTTTCAGTGGACAACAGGCGAATCGGGGGAGCGAATGATCGACGTGATCGATTGGTTTCACACAAAGGGTTGCTTCTCAGAGCATCGATGCATCACGGTGCGGTATTGAGCTCGACAATAAAATGCTTAGCGAGCGCTCGCTCTACGCTGATGCATTCCGCAGCGTCGATCGTTCGCTCGCAAGAAACGCGTACAGTTTGGACGCAGCCTTGCTTTTCCGCAATTGCGATCGGATTCGCGAAAATGTCTTCTAGATCATCGACATCATATGTTGTGGCGCCTATTTTCAGTTGATCTGCCCCCAGTACGATAGCGTCGAATAAATTCCCACTTGCAAGGCCTTTCTCCTTGCACGTCGGACGTTGATGTGAACGCAGGCCCTTGAGCGCTTCAAGCTCGTGCTCCAGTTCAGCGACTTTGATCTTGTATTTCTTCAATTCCTGTTCGCAAGCACGAAGGGATTCCTTAAGCGGAGCCTCGAGTTCCTTAGATCGAACAGTCGGATTCAAGTTCTTCAGACGCAAAACGGGCTTGATTGAAAGGAGCAGCACAACAGCGAGGAAACCCAAAAAGACATCGGCTACAACGATCCAGACTTCAGCGCCAGATTCCATTCGTCGGCGAATCATTAGCGACTAGCGAAAACGATCGAAAATTCTGCTCACTATGCCTCGTGGCTGAGTCGGAATTGACGTGGGGTCGTTTTGTACGTCGGATGAGGAGTATCGGTCAGGTATCGGTATCGTGGCCCGTTCGTCCGTAGCGTTAGGCGTCTCCGGTTGGTTTTGTTTTTCCTGAATTTTCTCGATGTCGGAAGTGTCAATAGATGGGGCTACGACAACCACGGGTGAAGACGGGGGCGGGAGTTTGGCCAAATCATTGTCCGTGCGTTCTTCAGCATTCGCCTTGAACGCTCCTGTTGAGTCTCCGTCATTCGCATCACTCAACAGACGACTGCGATCATCGGTTTCTATCGGCAGTAATTGGGTGTTTTGCTCCTCGTGTCCTCTGAGCCAAGTGCTCGGTCGGTATTCGTCTGGATCAATTCTGTCAACGCCGGAGCAAAAGTACATCAGCGGGCCGGAGTAAAAATGCATCAGTGAAGAGGGTGGGAACGATCTGAACGATGGCTATGGGTTCAGGGTGAGTGTGAGGGGGAATTCTCCCATAAGCGTTAACCTAAGATCCATGTTTTCAGGAGTTCGCGAAGCCTGACAGGCTGCAGTTTGCGCATCCGCGGGCCTTCGTCGAGCGTCCGTAAAAGATCGCCGCGCTTGGTCGCGTTAAACAGCGCGAGCAGTCCGGGTCAAGGACATAACGCCTGACGCAGCGCATGGATGAGAACCGCCGTCCAGCGCCATAGACTGGGCGGTGGTTCAGGCTGAGTGCCGCACCGCGAAGGAGATGCGATAACCCCAGGGGGAAACAGTTCGGGCATTTCGATACAGAGTTTCGAGCAGTAATGCGACGACTAGCTTAGCAAGGATCCAGGCCCGCGCGGCGGCCGGCTCCTTATGCGGCAAACGCCCGAGCTTGAGTAACTGTTTGAGTCGCTTAAAGGCCAGTTCAATCTGCCAGCGGGAGCGGTACAATTCGAGAACTTCTGTCGCCTCCAGTATCGTGTCAGGCAGAGTGGTAAAGACCATCACGAAGTGCGCCGCCTGCAGAGTGCGTAGATCGATCTGACGGCTCTTCTTGGCAGCAATTTTTGCCGCGCGACGTTCGGCCTTCGCTGCGATCGGAGCCGGTAACTTGGTGGTGATGACTCGACCCGGGATCGGGCTCCCTCCTGGCACGAGCAACTGCACCGGCCACGCTCCCACTTTGCCAACCGCAAGCCGCCGAGCATGCTGCAGTGCGTTGAATCGACGCTTCGAACTGCCGAGCATCTGCGAGTGGTGCCAGCCCATCCGCACCAACACATAGGCACCCGCGTCGCTGACGCAACGGATGCCGGCGGGGCGCAGATAGTAGCGATCGGCCAGCAACACGTCTCCCTTGCGGATCGGCGTGCGCTCCAGCGACTCGACTCCATACACGTCGGTGAGTTCCGCCCAATCGCAGTTCAGTGCTACCAGATCGAGCGAGTAGTGGACGCGCCATTCCGTCCCTTTACTAGCCGGCCCTTGCACGGTCGTACTGTCTATCACCCGCGGCCGAAGCGCTTCAGGCAATCTTGGCTCTTCGCGCAATCTCCGCGCGAGCTCGGCACCCAGCCACGCCAGCCAAGCTCCCGAGGTCTTCAGGCGCTTGAACAATGCCACCTGCGACATCGTCGCGATCCCGCTGCCGCGCGCTTGTGCGACCGTCTGGCGGAGCCCGCCGTCATTCACCGCGTGAAACAAAAGTAGGCGCAGTAGTTGCGCCGGATCCATGACGTATCGCGCACGCTTGAATGCGCCCATCTCGCGCGCTGCCTCGCGCCATCGCTGAGGCAGCAGCCCCTCAATTACCCTCCACTCATCCGCCCGCGCCGTTTCCACCATGCACAGAGGAATACTCCGAACTCTCGCGTACTATCAAGAGCTTAGGTTAACGCTCATGGGAATTCTCCCCCTCACCAGTACTCGGAGCTTGTGATGGGCGCAGTCGATTGGGACGGGGCTCATCCGGGTTCTTGAGGAGACAGATTGTCAGCCATCTCGGCTCTGCTGTGTTTGAGCCTGAAGCTGTCGCCGTTCAATTCGAGGATATGGACGTGATGGGTAAGCCGATCGAGTAGCGCACCGGTGAGCCGCTCGGAGCCGAACACGCCGGTCCACTCGTCGAAGGGCAGGTTACTGGTGACGATGATCGAGCCGCGCTCGTAGCGCTGACTGAAGACCTCGAACAGCAACTCGGCACCAGTCTGTGAGAGCGGCACGTAGCCGAGCTCATCCACGATCAACAGCTTGTAGGCGGCGAGCTGGCGCTGCAGGCGCAGGAGTCGCTTTTCATCGTGGGCTTCGTGAAGTTCGTTGACCAGGGCCGCGGCGGTGGTAAAGCCGACCGCGAGGCCCTTCTGGCAGGCGGCCAGTCCGAGGCCGAGCGCAATGTGAGTCTTGCCGGTGCCGCTGTTGCCCAGCGCGATGACATTCTCGCGGCGCGCAACGTACTCGGAGCGTGCCAGCTCCAATACCAGGGTCTTGTTGAGCGAAGGGATGACGGTGAAGTCGAAGCTGTCGAGACTCTTCACCGCGGGGAACCTTGCTTCCTTTATGCGGCGCTCGATAGTGCGGCGCTCGCGGTCGATGATCTCGAGTTCGGTCAGACGCAGCAGGTAACGCGCGTGATCGACGCCTTCGGCAGCGCACTGCCGGGCCAGCTTATCGTACTCACGCAGGAAGGTCGGGAGCTTGAGGGCCTTGAGGTGATGGGCGAGCAGCAGTTGCGGAGTATCGCTCATGACGCTGTCCCTTGAGCCAACAGGCTTAAGTAGGAGCGGGCTGAAGTGGTGGCTACCGTGGCCGGCGGCAAGTACGGATAGATCCTCAGGTCGAGCCGTGGCGGCCGTCGTTCGATGCGGCACAAGACCAGGTGCTTCACCGCATCGAAGCCTATCACTCCCCGCGCGATCGCTTCTCTGACCGCGGCCGCGACATCGTCGGTGCGGAACACTTCCATCAGGCGCAGTACCTGGACGAACTCGCGCTTGCCGGGCTTGCCCAGGCGCGCTTCGAGCAAACGGCGCAGCGTGGCGAACTCCTCGGGCAAGCTCCAGCCGACCAGCGGCGCGGCCTGGTCCAGCGCATTGATCTTCCGCTCCAGCAGCGCCAGGTAGTGCAGCGGATCGAAGATGAAGTCCTCGCGCTCGTACGATCGCGGATGACGGGCGATCGCTTCAGCACCGCAGGCGATCACGACTTCGTGCACATAACCGCGGACCAGCACTTCGCGATGGCCATCGGCCGTCGGCACCGAATAGTCATTGCGGCGATAGCGCACCAGCGACAGCGAGCTGACGCGCGCGGCGCACTTCTCGCACGCTTCATAAGGAACCGCGGGCGGCGGCAGGAAGGCGCTGCGGTCGCGTCCGAGCCGCGCTCCGACGGTCTCATCGTGGCTGCGCAGCCGGTCGTTCAAGCGCCGCCGGCAACACTCCAGCAGTCGCGCATTGAGATCGGCGAAGCTGGTTGCGTGCGGCACCGGCACCATGAAGTTGCGCCGCGCGTAACCCACCAATCCTTCGACCTTGCCCTTGTCGTTGCCCTTGCCCGGTCGGCCGAAGCGATCGGCGAACAGATAGTGCGACTGCAACTCGCTGAAGACCCGCGTCCTCAGCCGCCGGCCATCGCCCAGGATGCGCGCCACTGCCAGCCTGGTGTTGTCGTACAAAATCGAGCGCGGCACACCGCCGAAGAACTCAAAGCCGACGCGATGCCCTCGCAGAAAGCCTCGCTGCTCTCCATCGGGTAAGCCTGCACCATGCAGGCGTCGCTGTGCGGTAAATCCATCGCGAAGAAGTGGATCTTCCGTTCCACTCCGCCGACCACCGCCACCGCCTCTCCGAAGTCGACCTGCGCGTGCCCAGGATCGTGGCGCAACGGCACGAACATCTCGCGTGACCGCAGCCGCCGCTGGTACACGTAGTCCTTTACTATCGTGATCCCGCCGCCCGTAACCGTGTTCGTCGCGCAGCCGCTCGAATATCCGCTTGGAAGTATGCTGCTGCTTGGCCGGCCGCGCCTTATCCTCTTCCAGAATCTGATCGATGAGCCCCACGAACCCGTCCAGCTTCGGCCGCGCCGGTGGTCCATTGCGCCGGTATCCCGGCGGCACCGAGAATGCCAGCATCTTGGCCACCGTTCGCGGGTCGATCCCGAATCGCCGCGCCGCTTC
>DATJMX010000019.1 GCA_035508495.1 Candidatus Binataceae bacterium | reverse complement strand
AAGACGGTTGGCGAGTTTCGCGAGTGGCTGCTCTCCGACGAGACTACGAGCGCCGAGATGGCGGGCGCCGGCCGCGGGATCACGGCTGAGATCGCGGCGGCCGTTGCCAAGCTGTGCACGAATCTCGATCTGATCACGCTCGGCGCGAAGGTTCGCGTCGTCACGCGCGCGCGCGCGACGATTGGCCTCGCGAGTAGGCTCTCAACGCGGCTTCAGCCGAACCATCCGCGCGACGAGCTCGACGGCGTCGCCGCGTCGATTTACGAGGGCCTCGCCTATGGCACGGGCGACGCGCTGATCGGAATCAATCCCGCGATCGACGAGCCCGACAACGTGCGCCGCCTGCTCGATCTCATGGCGTCGATAATCGAGCGCACCGAGGTGCCGGCGCAGAACTGCGTGCTCGCGCATATCACGACCCAGATGCGCGCGCTCGAATCGGGCGCCCCGATGGACATCATGTTCCAGAGCCTGGCCGGGACCGAGAAGGGCAACAAGGGCTTCGGTATCACAGTGCGGATGCTCGACGAAGGCTACAAGATGATGCGCGAGATGGGGAGGATGAACGCGCCCAACCTGATGTACTTCGAAACCGGGCAGGGCTCGGAGCTGTCGGCGGGCGCGCACGAGGGCGCGGACCAGGTAACGCTTGAAGCGCGATGCTACGGGCTCGCGCGGCGCTACGCTCCACTTTTGGTTAACACGGTGGTCGGATTTATCGGTCCCGAGTATCTTTACGACTCAAAACAGATCATCCGGGCCGGCCTCGAGGATCACATGATGGGCAAGCTGCTCGGCGTGCCGCTCGGCGCCGACGCCTGCTACACCAATCATGCGCGCGCCGATCAGAACGATTGCGAGAACCTGGCAACGCTGCTCGCCGCCGCCGGATGCAACTACTTCATGGCGGTGCCGATGGGCGACGACGTGATGCTCTCCTACCAGTGCACGAGCTTTCACGACGCGGCGGCGCTGCGGCAGGTGCTGAAGCTGCGCCCGGCGCCCGAGTTCGAGGCCTGGTGCGAGGACCGCGGCATCCTGAAGGACGGCCGCCTCACTCCGCGCGCCGGCGATCCGCAACTCGTAATCGACGGGGTCGTATGACGGCTTGGACAGACTGGTTAATGCCAGCGGTTTTCCCGGCGGTTGTGATTGTCATAGCTGCCGTCGTTCTCTGGCTGTATCGACGTATTAAGTACCGCCAAGAACGAGAATACTTGATCTCTGCTTTTGCAAAGCACAGCGGTATCTCCGAAACGGAGATGCGCAGAATCATGAACGACAAATCCAAACCAGGACCAGCCGCTTGATGGCGGACTTCGATCTCCTGCGCGCGACGACTCCGGCGCGGCTTGGTGTGGGGCGCGCTGGGCCACGCTATAAGACCGGCGCGATGTTGAAGTTGCGCGCCGATCATGCGCGAGCCGTTGATGCCGTGTTAACAGAAGTGCCGCGGGACTGGGCGAAGCGGCAGGGCTGGCCGGAGTTTTCGAGCCAGGTTGAATCGCGCGAGGAGTACCTGAGATTTCCCGAACGTGGCCGCCGCCTCGCCGATTCCGAGATCGCGCGGCTCAAGAAAATCGCGAAGAAGAAAGCCGCGCGCGACAAGCGCGCCTCGGTGCTGATTTTCGTTAGCGACGGGCTTTCGTCGTCGGCCGTGATTGCGCATTCGCCCGCGGTCGTGGCGGGACTCACGAAAGTACTCGGGGCGCGATGTCGATTGTTACCAACGATCTTTGTCCGCAACGCGCGCGTGCGAATCGAAGATCACCTGGGCGAGATCCTGAAGCCCGACGTCGTTTGCATGATCGTCGGCGAGCGTCCGGGATTGCTCACCGCCGAAAGCCTGAGCGCTTATGTCATCTATCGTCCGTCGCTGAAATCGATCGAGCCCGACCGCACGGTGATCTCGAACATTCATCCCGACGGGATCAAACCGGCTGACGGCTCGAAGAAAATCGCCGCGCTGATCGACGATATTCTCGAGCAGCGTGCCAGTGGCGCCCGCCTGGCCGCGCTTCACGGTGGCGAAATCCCCGCTTGATACGGACTGGCGTTCAGTCGCCGCAAAAAATAGGCTCGGACCAATAGTCATGTCAGATCGTGATGCGGTCCTGCGCGCGAATCGCGCCTTCTACGAAGCGTTCGAGAGCCTCGATACGGAGAAGATGGAGGCGGTGTGGCTGCGCGACCAGCGCATCATCTGCATCCATCCCGGCTGGCGCAAGCTCGCGGGCTGGGGCCCGGTCATGACGAGCTGGGAGCGGATTTTCGACAACGTATTCGAAATGAAGTTCGAGCTCGGCGAGGCCGACGTGCTGATCAGTGGCGATATCGCCGTGGTGATCGTCGAAGAAAACCTGACCCAACGCGGCTACGACGGTATCTCACGTTCGCAGGTGCTCACGACCAACGTCTTCGAGCGGGTCGGCAACTCGTGGTTCATCGTCTCGCATCACGGCTCGCCGATTCTCGCCCCGCCTGACGACGACCCGCCGATGCAGTAACATGCTGCGATCCCTGTTGATTGCCGCTATATCCGTTGCAATCGCAGGAGTGGCGCCGCGATGTTTTGCTCAGCCCGCCACTCCGCCGGCAGTGTCACAGGAGTCTTCGTTCGGCTCGGCAATACTCGATTACTTCGTCAACTGGTTTCCACGAGTCACTGAGGTTCAAGGCGAGCAGCCAGTCTGGGCGACGCCGATCGTAACTGTGACGCCGCGGCTCCTCGAGCAGGTGCGTTACGATCAACTGTTCGAGGCGCAGCGCAATGGCGGCGCGATCGACAACTTCGGCGACAATAAGGGCCTCGAACTGATTCCCTGGTACAACGTCGAAGTGCAGCTATGCATTCCGGCCTGGATTGCCCACAACGGCTCGGTCCCAAAGACGACCAATCGCCATCCGACGCAGGACGGCTGGGCGGACGAGACCTTTCTGCTGAAGTACCGTTTGTTTTCGGCTAACGAAGAGCACGGCAACTATATCGTGACCGCCTTCATGGGTTTCAGCGCGCCGACTGGCAACGATACCAGCAGCGCGGGGCATCCGCTGTTCACGCCGACGCTCGCATTCGGCAAGGGGCTGGGCAACTTCGATTTGCAGAGCACGGTGGGAGTGACCGTGCCCGACGGCGGCATCCGCCGCCTCGGCACGCCGGTCGCCTACAACACTGCGTTCCAATATTGCTTCAAGCGCTATTTGTGGCCTGAATTCGAAGTCAACTGTTCCTGGCCCAACGGTCAACACGGCGGCAAAGACCAGGTGTTCTTAACCCCTGGCATAGTCGTGGGCACGATCCCGCTCTATCAGCGCATCGGGGTCGCGCTCGGCGTCGGCTATCAGGTCGCCGTGACCAGCGCGCCGACGTACAACCATGCGTTAATCCTTTCCGGCCGAATCCCGTTCTAAATAAAGCTCCGAACCGCGGCAGTAGGCAGCACAATTCTGTTCAGCTGACGTATCTGCTAGTTTGCGCGGCATGGCAGACGAGCAACCGATCGCGCGTCCCCACGGAGGCCTCAATCGAACGCTGCGCGAGGCCTTCCTGTATATCGTGCTGATCACGGGCGCCGTCGGCGTCTATCTCGCGATTCATTCGTACGGCGAGAATATATCGATGCCGACGCGAGCCGCCGTGCAGCTCGGCCCGGTCGGCGGCCCTGCCGGCGGACATGATGCGGATGTGATGCTTCACGTCCTGATTGCGCTCGCTGTGGTGATCGCGGTCGCTCGTATGGGAGGGATGCTGTTTCGGCTGCTGCGCCAGCCGGCGGTGGTGGGCGAGATCGTGGCGGGAATTGCGCTCGGTCCCTCTTTGCTCGGACGCGTATGGCCGGAAGCTTCGGTATATATCCTGCCGCCGATGGTAGCGCCGTTTCTCGATGTGCTCGCGCAGCTTGGCATCATCCTTTACATGTTCCTGGTCGGATTGGAGCTCGATCCGAAGATGGTCGCGCGGCACGGACGCGCCGCCGTTACGATCTCGCATGCGAGTATCGTCACGCCGTTCCTGCTCGGCGCGGCGCTCGCGCTGGTGCTCTATCCGGATGTGGGTGCTTCGGGAATCCCGTTCACAGGTTTTTCGCTCTTCATGGGCGTCTCGATGTCGGTGACGGCGTTCCCGGTCCTCTCGCGAATCCTTGCCGATCTCGGCCTCAATAAGACCGAGCTCGGTATCACCGCGCTCACCTGTGCGGCGGTTGACGACGTGACTGCATGGTGTCTGCTCGCAGTGGTGGTCGGCGTGGTCGAGGCCAACGGCAGTCACAGCCTGATCACGATCGCAACTTCGCTCGCGTACATCGTTCTAATGGTCATGCTGGTGCGGCCGACAATCACGCGCTTTACGGCATGGCAGGAAGGCGCGGCTGGCCGGCTCACCCAGGGCATCATTGCGATCGTCTTCATTCTGCTGATGATGTCCGCGCTGACCACTGAGCTTATCGGAATCCACGCGATGTTTGGGGCCTTCGCGCTGGGTGCAATTATTCCGAGCGACAGCAAGCTCGCGCGTGAAATGACCGACCGGCTCGAAGATGTTCTAGTCGTGCTTCTCCTGCCGACCTTCTTCGCGCTCACCGGATTACGCACGCGGATCGGTCTCGTGAGCGGCCAGGAAGCATGGCTGCTGACGGGGCTTACGATCCTGGTGGCGTCGGTCGGAAAATTCGGCGGCAGTTTCGTCGCGGCGCGCTTCAACGGCATCGGATGGCGCGATGCGACGGCGCTCGGCGTCTTGATGAACACGCGCGGGATGGCGGAACTGATCGTGCTCAATATTGGGCTCCAGCTTCGAGTGATCAATCCGCGCGTATTTGCGATGCTGGTGGTCATGTCGCTGGTGACGACACTCGCGACGTCGCCGATTATTTTCCTGCTCAGGGGCAGCTTTGAGGCGCCGCCCGAGTCTCAGAGCGGTTCGCCGCGCTCGCTGCGCGAGCATCTGAATCTGCGGCGAGGGTCGCTCGGCAATCCTGCGTAAGACACAGGTCGCCCCACATCGAGCGCGGGGAAGGATAGTTCAATGCTGAAAAGAGTGGATCGCGTGCAGATCGCGGTTGCCGATCTCGAAGCGGCCGAGCGTGTCGCGGCGGATTTGTTCGGCGCCGAGCTCATTCGGCGCGATGATTTGAAGCTGCTCGGGGCGAAGCGCTCGACGCTGCAGGCCGGGTCGAGCCTGATCGAGATGCTCGAGCCGGACGGCGCCGGACGAATCGCCGACTTCGTCGCGAAATTCTCGGGCGGTCTCTACGGCGCAGGATTCTCGGTCGAAGACCTCGACGCAGCCGCGGATCACTTCCAAAAAATGGGAGCAGGTTTCAAACGCGAGGGCGGTCAGATCTTTCTCGATCGCAATGCGACGATGGGGCTCAACGCCGTCATCAGTCAACATCATGAGCGAGCGCCTGTCGGCGCTATCAAGTGGATATACGAGGTTACTAATCCCGTGTCCGATTGGCGCGCAGCGGCCGACCGGTACACGAGGCTCTTTGCGCTCGACGCGTCGAAGTTCTCGCCGATCGAAAGCAAAGAGTTCGGATATACCGGCACGCTGACGCTCTTCAATCCTCCGGCGCGGCTCGACCGTATCGAAATCGCGCAGATCACCAGCGATGAACTCGCGATGGGCCGGTTCCATCAGCGGCGCGGCGATTCTCTCTACATGTTCTTTATTGAGACAGATGACGTTGGTGCGATCGAGACACGGCTCAAGGAGCGCGGACTGCGATTCGCGTCGCATCGGCGCGACGACGCGGGTCTCGCCGAGATGTTTATCCATCCCACGGCATTCCTTGGCGTTCTAATCGGCGTCAGCCGGACCGAGCACGCCTGGACCTGGTCTGGCGATCCGGAGCGCGCGCGCCGCGCGGCAGAAAAGCTCGCTGCGGCCCGATAGAGTCCGACCTGGCCTCCGATATCTTCAACTTTCTCGCTTTGCCGGTAGTGGCAGAGCGGTTAAACAACCTCCTATACGCTATTGGCGCGTAAATTGAATTTATCTGGATGTTGTAGGAAATTGCTGCAGGCCGGAGAACCGGGAAGTATAGGTTTTGCCGCCCAAACGGGGACAACTTGAGCAAAAATTCAAAAAGCATCCGGTGTCGCGGATTTGGCGGCGCGCTCTTTTGTCTTCTCACCCTGCTAATCGCAACAACCGCATCGGCTCAAACAGCGCGGATCTCGGGTACGATTCCGACCGCGATTTCGGCGCTCCATTCCATTGGCCACGCGAATGCCAACCAGGCGATGGATTTGGAAATCCGCTTCGTGCCCCGCAACCAGGCGGCGCTCAAGGGGCTCCTCGCGGACCTGCAGAATCCGGCCTCACCGCGCTACCACAAATGGCTGACGCCGCAGGAGTTCCAGCAACAGTTCGGTCCGGATCCTGACGACCTGGCGGCGGCGCGTAATTGGCTGACATCGCAAGGATTTCAAATCACAGACGATGGCGCGCTGGAGCCGCGAATCAAATTTCGCGGCAATGTCGGTGCGATCGAGCAGGCATTCAATACGCAAATCCAACTCTTCGGCGATGGCAGCAAGTTCGCCAACGTCGTCGAGCCGCAAGTGCCAAAGGCGCTTGCGGATGCGGGGATGACGATACTCGGACTGAACAACGTCGCGACGCTGGTCCCGATGATGCGGCGCGGCGAGTCCGCAAATTCCACGACAGCGCTGCAGTCTTCGTCCAGTCCCACCGCTGAAGTTTCTGGCGGCTCACTCGGCGATCACTTCGCGCCGTCGGACTTCTACACGTTCTATGACGAGAACCCGCTGCTGCAATCGGGCATCGAGGGCGACGGCGCCAAAAACGATTGCGTCGGCATATTCGCGGCCTCGAACACATACACCGGCGTCGTCAACTCGTTCGATACCAAGTTCGGCCTGCCGGCCGTGGCGCTGACCCTAAGCTATATAACGACGAACCCGGGCACGTCGTCAGACTATGAGCTCGAGCTGCTGCTCGATATCGAATGGTCGCACGCAACCGCGCCGGGCGTACCGACCATCGCGTATGTTGGCAATTTCAATTCGGGCTCGGCAGCCACGATGTTCGCCGACGTGATCGCCAAGGCCGTCAGCGACAACAAGTGCGGCTCGATCGATATCAGCTACGGCCTGTGCGGGCAGTCATCGACGTATTACACGCAGACCCTCGACGGACTCTACGCGCAGGGCGCGGCACAGGGTCAATCGATCTTCGTATCGGCGGGTGACAGCGGCGTCGATAACTGCGATCTGCATCATGCGAATATCAACGAAGTCGCTGGAAGCACCAACGTAGTCGCGGTTGGCGGCACGGAGTTCTCGCCTAAGTACGACGGCGGCGGCAACGACATCGGTTCGACGATCGAAGAAGCCTGGAACGAGGACGCGATTCTGAACGAAATCGCCGCGACGGGCGGCGGTCCCAGCGCGTACTTTCCAAAGCCCCCATGGCAAACGAGCGTCAATACCGGCAGCAAGCGAACGATCCCGGACGTTGCAATGATGGCCGGCGTGACCTTGCCCGGCGTCTTCGTTATGGAAGATTCGAATGGCAACGGCACTGCGGCGCTGACTTACGTTGGCGGCACCAGCATCGGCGCGCCGGTATGGGCAGGTATCACACAGCTCTTGATCCAGCGGCTTGGCGAGCGACTCGGCAATCTCAATCCGACGATCTACGTCGCCGCGGCCGCGTCCGAGGTAGCCGCGGGTTTCCGCGACGTGACCACCGGCAATGATACCGGTAACAATGTGACGGGATTCTCAGCTGGAGTGGGATACGACGAGACCACGGGCTGGGGCAGCGTCGATATCGCTAACTTCGTGATGTCGTATCCGGGCGGACCGTCATCGAGCGCAACGCCGACAAGGACGCCTACTCCGACCGCCACAGCGACGCCAACGCGAACGGCCACGCCGACCGCAACCGGAACAAGCACTCCCACGCCTACGGCAACGCCCGCCGCTACACTGTCCGCCAGCCCAACGACGCTCAGCTTCGGCTCGATCCGGCACGAGACTCGCAAATCCGCCACCGTGTCGATTCAGAATACGGCGCCGGTGGGAGGCCAGGCGATAACAATCTCGAAAATGACCGTCGCGACTACCGCACCGTTTGTTCTGGCCAGCACGACGTGCGGCACGCAACTCGCCGCCTCGAAGAGTTGCTCGATCACGGTCTCCTTCCGACCGATCATCGCCCGTTCCTATACGGATACCCTGACGATTCAGAGCAACGCTAAGAACAGCAGCTTGGTCGTCGACATTAGCGGAAGAAGCATCTGATCATTCGCGGCCAGCCCTATCCCTAGGCCGAAAAAGAAAGCGGGCGATCTCATCGATCGCCCGCTTATCATTTCACCGAAGATCGAGAACTACTTCTTTTCTTTCATCGCACCGACCAGGATCGCGGCAAGCTCGGGCCGGGTGAATTCGGGCGGCGGCGCCTGTCCCGCGCGCAGCATCTCGCGCACCTTGGTGCCCGACAGCAGCAAACGATCTTCGTCGGCATGCGGGCAGGTCTTGTATGACGCCATCGAGAGGCACTTGCGGCACCAGAATGTGTTCTCGAACATCAGCGGCGTGATGCCGAGCTCTTCGGGCTTGAAGTTGTCGAAGATTTTCTGCGCGTCGTAAGTGCCGTAGTAGTTGCCGACGCCCGCATGATCGCGGCCCACGATAAAATGCGTGCAGCCGTAGTTGCGGCGCGCGATCGCGTGCAGGATCGCCTCGCGCGGGCCGCCGTAGCGCATATGCGCCGGGAATACGCCGAGCATCGCTCGATTCTTCGGATAGTAATACTCGAGCAGGATCTCGTAGGTCTCCATCCGAACCGTGGCCGGAACATCGTCGCCCTTGGTCTCGCCGACGAGTGGATGGATCATCAGACCGTCGCAGATTTCGAGCGCGGCCTTCTGGATATACTCGTGTGCGCGATGGGTGGGGTTGCGCGTCTGGAACGCAACGATCTTGCGCCATCCGAGCTCGCGGAACTTGGCGCGCGTCTGGCGCGGCTCGCGCGGGAACTCTAGGAAGGTGCGGCCCGGAATCTCGTCGATCACCGTGACGCGCCCCGCCAGACAGTATGGCGGCATCGAGGTGACGTTCTTCGCCCCCGGATGCGCATCCTCGCTCACGCCGAAAATTTTCTCGGCTTCCTTGACCCGATCGACTTTGTAAATTTCAGCAAGCTTGAGAATCGCGAGCGGCTTTCCGCTTGCCGATACGAGGGCAACGTCGGTGCCGACTTTCAGCGACGAGGCCTTGGCCTCGTCGACGCCAAGCGTGATCGGAATCGACCACGGAATACCGGACGCCAGCCGCATCTCGTCGCGCGAGCGGGTATAGTCAGCTGCGCCCATGAAACCGGTGAGCGGAGAAAACGCGCCCGTCGAGAGCATCTCGAGATCGGCAAGATCGCGCGCGTTGAGCGTTACGGTCGGGAGCTTCGCGGCATGGGCCCGCAGCGCAGCGCGCTCGGACTCGGGTGCGACCAGGTCAACCAGCTCGCCGCCGCCGTGGGCAGTAATAGCGTCATCGCGCACGCTCATCGGCCTGCTCCAGCGCGGACATGGCCGAGCTCTTCGAGACGGCCGAGCAGCTTGGCCAGACTGTCGTCGATCGACTCGACGCTGCTATCGACCACGAGCTCGGGTTTGAGCGGCTCCTCGTATGGATCCGACACGCCAGTAAAGCCTTTGATCTCGCCGGCTATCGCCTTCTTGTAGAGGCCCTTCACGTCGCGCTCGACCAGCACGTCCAGTGGGCACTTCACGAAGACCTCGAAGAAGCGTTCGTGCTGGCGGCGTACCTCGTCGCGCACGGAGCGGTAAGGGGAAATCGCGGCTGAAATCGCGATCACACCGTTGCGCGCCAGCAGATGGCAGACCCAGCCGATGCGCCGGATGTTGGTGTCGCGGTCTTCCTTGGAAAAGCCGAGGCCCTTGGAGAGGTTCTGGCGGACCTCGTCGCCGTCGAGGATTTCCACGCGATGGCCGCGCTCACGGAGTTCATTGGCAACGAGATTGGCAAGGGTGGATTTTCCCGACCCGGACAGGCCGGTAAACCACAAAGTAAAGCCCTGATCCATTGAGTTTTCTCAGACTCCCTGAAAATAGATTACTTGGTTGGTCTCAGAAGTTATATAATTCCGTCGCGGCAGTAAAGCCAACGAGCGTTAGCCGTATCTCGCACCGACGTCTGATCCCCCTTCCCGCACGGGAAGGGAAGTTTGTTTCGCTGAACGCTTTGCGAGCGTCCGGCAGTTTGCTCTTTCTTTAGAACTCAGGTTCGCTAGCTTCCGGTCCTTCGAAGTTTGTTTCCCCGCTCTGGTTGTTAGGGCTCCGCGATTTGCCCTTTTTAGTCCCCTTCTTTCAGCCGGATGAAATTGTCCTTGGAGCTACGGATTGAAGCCTATGAGTGGCCAATAAAAGTGAATCATCAGGTTAAGGCCGATCCAAGCGCTTAGGATCATCAATGCACCGGGAAGCACTAGGTCGCGGGTTCGCAGGTAACCGGATGAGTACGCTAATGCGTTAGCGGGGGTTCCGACCGGTAGAATGAACGTCAGACCCGCAGGAATCGCGACCGTGAGGGTGATTGCGCGCGCGTCGATCGCAAATCGTTTCGCGAGTCCGAGGCCCACTGGCAGTAGCGCAGCGACCACCGCGGAATGGCTGAGCGCCTCGCCCAGGAGCTCAGCCGTCAGCCCGAGGATCGCGATCATCAGCGTCTGGGACTTCATACGGCCGAGCGTCGAGCTTGCGAGATATCCCGCTGCCCCAGTTTTTTGCAGCGCGGAGCCGACCGCGATCGCACCGCCGTACATCAAGATGATTCCCCAGTTGACGTATTCCTCGACCTCGCGCCACGAGAGCAGATTGAAGGCAAAGAGTGCGACCACGGCGAGAATCGCGATACTGGCGTAGCCGAGCGCCTGGCTGCCGACGAGCCACGCGATCACCGTGACTCCGAGAATCGCCGCGACCATCCTTTCATCGAAGGTGATTCGTCCAAGACGCGCCGCGTGCTCCGACAACTCGCCGATACTGCGATCGATCGAATCGACATCGGCGGGAAAAAAGTAGGACAGTATGATGTAGCCCGCGACCATCAGCCACGCGACGAGCGGCAGCGTCGCGGCCGACCACATCGTGAAAGAAATTCGCTGCCCCGTCGATTCGCTCAGGATCGCGAGCGCGAGCGGTGCCCGCGCACCGCCCAGCAGCGTCGCGATTCCACCGGTGTTGGTGCCCCACGCCATCGCGAGGAACATCGCGGTCGCGTAGCGCGATTGCCCCGGCTTCAGCTCCATCGTGCGCACCATGTCGAACACGATGGGGAACACCATCGCTGCGACCGCATGCTCCGGCACGACGAAAGACATCAGCGAGCTCAGCATGAAGATCGATGCGACCAAAGATTTCGGCGTGCGGCCGAAGCGGCGGAAGATATTGAGCGCGACGCGGCGGCCGAGCCCGCGATGATTCACTGCCGCGGCCAGCATGAACGCCGCGAGCACGAAGAAGATCGCCTCGTTACCGAAGAGCGCGTAGGCCTTGCGCGCAGGCAGCACGCCCGCGAGCGGCAGCAGCACAATTACGAGCAGGCTCGTGACCATCAGCGGCAGCGCGCCGGTGATCCAGTAGATAACTGCGAGCGCGAACACGGCGAGCGCCGCCTCGGCGTCTTGGCCGAGGCCCGGCGGCGGCTGCGCACGCATCAGGAGCAGGAACACGATCGCGCCGCCGACCAGGATCAGCGGGCGGATACTGCGCGAGAGCAGGACGACGGCGATCGGCCGCGTATCGACGACGACTTCGCCGAGCTCGTGCGGAACCGGCGGCTCGCTCAATTCGGGCGAAGGCTGATGCGCGCTCACAATTGCGAGGAGTCGAACGACGCCCTGACGCGGCGCACCCGCAGCCGCCGACGCATCCGCGCCAGCGACCGCGTCGTCATCGCGCCCAGCCTGGAGCTGCCGAGATGATGCAGCATCGGAAGCTGCGGCGCGTCGGCGAGCAGTTGGCGTGCATCGAGCGGGGTGAAGGAAGTTGAAATGTCGCGAATCCAGTTGAGTGAGATATTGGCGCGGTTGACCGCTTCGAATGTCTTCGTCGCGATCCCGGCGGCCTGTTCGGAATCGAGCGCGGCCGCTCCAGGAGCCGATACGCCGAAGAGTGGGATCACGCCCATCGCGGCGAGCTTCGCTGCCACGGTCTCGAGCGCCGCGGGCGTGCCGAGGTCGAGCATCAGCTCGCTCCAGATCGCACCGCTGGGAAAGACCGAAGTCGCGTGACGGAGCGCGTCGAGATAGCGATCGAAGCCGATGAAACTCGCGCGGCCGGGAAAGCGCGCGCGCATCGTCTCGGCGTCGGGAGCCTCGAGGCTGTAGCACACCGCATCAACGCCAGAAGCATAGGCGAAATCGATCGCGCGGTGGTCGGCCGGGGGATGCATCGTGACGGCGACGATGGTGTCGAAGTGGCGATGGATCGCGTCGAGGTAAGGAACCAGCTCGCGGACTCCGCCGTCGTCAGCCGCGAAATGGCCGAGCACGACATGCACGAACTCGGCATCGCCTTCATCGAACGCGGCGCGGAGCGCATCGACGACTTCTTCGATTGGCCAGACTTCGCCTGCGGCCTCGGTGAGCTCGCGGCCACGGCACAGCGCGCAGGTGCGGCCCGCGGATGCGAGGCTGCATCCGCCGCGCAGTATCACCGTCGCGTAGGTTCCGCACATCGCGGCAATTTTGCCGAGTTCGATTCCGCGCGCGTTCCTGCGTGCCGCATAGGCGGGAGGCGCTGCGCGGCGCACGCCGATCTCCGCGCCGAGTCCGCTTATCAATTCGGCGCCGTCGCGCTCGACGTACCGCAGAGGCGATGCGGGATTGACCCGCGCGGCAGCCCACACTTCGCCATCGAGCGCGAATTCGAGACTCTCCGCGCGGGAGTCGGCGGCCACCCCGTTGAGCGCAAGCACGAGCTTGAGCAGAGCGGGATTATCTGCGGACAGCTTTTGCATTGCGCGCGTTCCGCTCGCCGGTCGCGTCCGAGGGGTCGGGCTGAAACAGGTTGAGATGAATCGCCATCGCGGCCGGCGATGCGTAGACGTCGTCCGCACCCGCGGCAATCAATTGGTCGCGCGCCGAGGCGGTGGAAGCGATTCCATGAAACCGAACGCCGGCGGCGTGCGCGGCCTTCAGGTCGTCGGCGCTGTCACCCGCGAATGCGCAGTCGGCTGCGGCGACGCCAAGCTCCTGCACTGCGAGCTCGACCGTTACGGGCGCGGGCTTCATCGCAAGCAATCTGTCACGTCCGGCGATCACAGCGACGAGACTACGCGCTTGATGCAAACCTAGCCATCGCTCGATCGTGCGCGAGGAATTGGAAGTTACGATGGCGACGCGGGGGCCGCACTCGGCAAGTGATGTGAGCAACTCCAGGGCGCCTTCGAGCGGCGGGGCCCGATCGACGCCCGCAAGTTCGAATTTTTCGATAATTTCCGAGGCACGCGCGGCGGTCGCCGGATGCGCGTCGGCAAAGCGCACGCGGTAAGCCTCGTAAAGCGGTATCGCTCCGCTCGGAACCTGGGCGAAGAGATCGTCAGGCGCGCCTTCTGCGCGCAGATAGGACTCCAGCTCGCGGCGCGCGCCCTTCCAGTCAACCTCGGGCCGCAACACGGCCAGAGTGTTGTCGAAATCGAACAGCCACGCGCGCGCTGACGAAGATTTCCTAGTCGCCATCGCGATCGTCCGCTGCGTCGAGCATTCGCAGGTGGGCAACGCCTCGATCGCGCGCGAGCGAGTAGCGAAGCTGTCGAACTCGATCAGCGATGCGTTCCGCGTCTGCGCCGCGAGGAGCGTGAATACTTCAGCAGTGGCGATCATCGCAGCAAAGTCGGCCGTGTCGCCGCGCGAGATGAACGACGTCAGCATGTCAGCGCATCGTGGGCACGGCGGCGGCGACGGCAATATCGCGATCCGCGCCGGCTCATCGAGCCGCGCAACGATCATTGGGTAATCGCGATTGGCATCGGAGATCGCAATGAAGGTGTTCATCGCGGCATCGCTCCCGATCAGTCCGAACAAAATATCCGCCCCTGTCTCATACTGCCGTTCTATACCCTCTCCCTGACTTTCTGTTCCCTCTCCCTGACCAGGGAGAGGGTATTTCCCGCCGCGTTCGCGCTCGCCACCATTTTCCGGGCTACCCTCACCCGGCGCGCGCCGGGCGCGCGCCGACCTCTCCCTGGTCAGGGCGCGGGATTCGGAGGGGGAGCGCTTCGAGAGTGATACGTCGGGATTGAGATTATGCATCCGTTCGAGAAGAGAGCTGGCCACATCGCTAACCACGACGATCTTGCCGATGCCGGCGCCTGCCAGATAAGCGAGTGGTGCTTCGATGTCTCTCGCGTCGCCGCAAATCATTAGCCGTGACGCGAGCAGGCGCTCCTGCGCGAGGCCGCCGATGCCCGGCACGATTATCTGACGGCTGTAGCGCTCGATTTGCCGGTCGCTGAGCGGCATCGCATCGCGCACGCGCGTGTTGCGCGGGCGTCCCTCTTACTCGATGACGTTTTTTTCGATTGGCTCCACGGTCACGCCGGTGGCGCGAAGCCATGTCAGCGCGCGTTCGATCTGGTCGCGGGCGCCTTCGAACTCGACCGCGACCAAGCCCATCTCCTCGGAGACGCTCGCGCCGCGGATGTTGAAGACGAGGTCAAACTTCTTCACCAGGTGATAGAGGATCGGCTCCTTTATCAGGGCGCGCGGATAACTCAGGTAGTAGCGTTCGTGGACGCGTTCCATTTGCTCATCACTTGTTCGAGCTTTTCGGGGCGCCATTCGCGCCATCCGATCCAGAGGTTGGTGGAAAGATAACGGTCGCCGAAATCGGGAAAGATGATGACGATCGTGCCCTCGCGAATTGTCTGCGCAACGCGCAACGCCGCGAGCAGCGCGGCCCCCGAAGATTGGCCGACCAGCACGCCCTCGGTCTGTCCCAACACGTAGACCATGTCGTAGGACTCTTCGGTGCCGACGAACATCACCTCGTCGAGCTGCTCTTCGTGGAAGATCGCAGGGACGATCGAGCTCGCGATATGCTTCAGACCTTCGAGTCCGTGCATCGCATCGTCGGGCTCGACGCCGATCACCTTGACGGCAGGGTTTTGCGTCTTCAGGTAACGCCCGGTTCCCATCACGGTGCCGCTGGTGCCGATACATGCGATGAAGTGCGTTACCTGTCCGCCGGTCTGATGCCAGATCTCGGGGCCGGTGGTTTCGAAGTGGGCGAGGGCGTTCGCCTCATTGTTGTACTGATCAGGCTTGAAGTAGCGCCCGGGCTCGGCGGCGATAATCTGGCGGCACTTGATAATCGCGCCGTCGGAGCTTTCGAGCGGGTCGGAGAAATGGATCTTCGCGCCGAAGGCCTGGATGATTTTCTTGCGCTCCCGGCTTACGTTCTCCGCCATCACCAGCTCGACCGGGTAACCCAGCGCCGAGCCCAGCATCGCAAGGGCGATCCCGGTGTTGCCCGAGGTCGAATCTATAATCACCTTGCCAGGCTTGAGTTTGCCGTCGCGAATCCCAACCTCGAGCATCTTGCGCGCGGCGCGATCTTTGACCGAGCCGCCGGGGTTGAAGCCTTCGAGCTTGGCGAAAATCCGCACGCCGGGCGGAATGAGGCCCCGCGTCGCGCGCTTGATCTCGAGCAGCGGCGTGTTGCCGATTAGCTCAAGTACGCTAACCGCGCGACTCGTCGGCACGAACTCGCTGTTAGCGTCCGCCGGCGATTGCAGGGACGATTGAGATATCGTCGCCATCCTTGACCTTCGAGTTGAGCGCATCGAGAAAGCGGATGTCGTCGCCGTTGAGATAGATATTGACGAAGCGGCGCAGGTCGCCCTTCTCGTCGAGCAGGCGCTCGCTGATTCCGGGATGACGCCGTTCGAGATCCTCGATCACGGTTTTTACCGACACGCCATCGGCGGGAACTTCATCGACGCCGGCGGTGAATCTTCTAAGCGGGGTAGGGACGCGAACCCGAACTGCCATAGGCCAAACAATCCTCCTGACTGGTAAATCTGAGACTTATGCTTCGCGCATTATGCAGACAAGGCGCGCTCAGGCCGCGCCCTGAACCTCGCGCCGTCCGCCGAGGCGCTCGAACAGCGCGTCGAAATCCTTGAGCCGCGCTTCGATCACTGCGGGCTGCTGAATCGCGTTTGCAACCGCCTCGAGCGTCTTGTAGCCGTTGCCGGTTATCGAGACTACGACGGTTTCGTCGGGCTTGATGCGGCCCTGCTTCAAGAGCTTGAGCGTCACGGCGAGCGTAGTGCCGCCGGCGGGCTCGGCGAAGATACCCTCGGTGCGCGCGAGCAGCTTGATCGCATCGATAATCTCGGCATCGGTCGCGACGTCGCCCCATCCGCCTGACTCACGCACCGCGCGCAGCACGTAGTAGCCGTCAGCGGGATTGCCGATCGCGATCGACTTCGCGATCGTGTCGGGCTTCACCGGCGTGATGAGGTCAGTGCCTTTGTGCAGCGCATGAATGACGGGCGCGGAGCCGGCGGCCTGCGCCGAGTGAATCTTGAAATCGCCGCCCTTGACGAGGCCGACTTCCTTTAACTCTTTGAAGGCTTTCGCGACCTTGGGAAGAATCGTGCCGCCCGCGGTCGGAACGACGATATGATCGGGCAGGCGCCAGCCGAGCTGCTCCGCCACTTCGAAGCCGAAGGTCTTGGCGCCCTCGGTATAGTACGGCCGCAGGTTGATATTGACGAAGGCCCATCCGTACTTGTCGGCGATCTCGCTGCACAGGCGATTCACATCGTCGTAGTTGCCGCGAATCGTGATCACCTGAGCGCCGTAGATCGACGAGCCGACGATCTTTCCGCTCTCAACCCCCTCGGGCATGAAGATGTAGCAATTGAGACCCGCGCGCGCGGCATGGGCGGCGACCGCGGTCGCGAGGTTGCCGGTCGAGGCGCACGATACGGTCTTGAAGCCGAATTCGAGCGCCTTCGAGATCGCAACCGACACGACGCGGTCCTTGTACGAGAGCGTCGGATGATTGACGGTGTCGTCCTTGACGTAGAGATTCTTGAGCCCGAGCTCCTTGCCGAGCCGCGTCATTTTGACGAGCGGCGTGAAACCCGAATGCGGTCCAATTTTGGGGTCACTCTCCACGGGCAGCAGCTCGCGATAGCGCCAAAGGTTATGCGGGCGCTTCTCGATCACCGAGCGCGTGAGCGCGGCGCGAATCTTGGCGTAGTCGTAGGTGACTTCGAGCGGACCGAAGCAAGTCTCGCAGACGTGCACCGGACTGATTGGATAATCCTGCCCGCACTCCCGGCACTTGAGGTTAATGACGTAGCTCATCGTGTTCCTTTCTCTCCCGCTCTGATCCTTTGGCAACGGCGCCGCACGCACATCCAGGGCGCGCACTTAAAGAAATGATCCGAACGCGCGGAGCCGCGGCTCCGTCGTAAGTCAGAATTTTTCCAGCCAGCATCGGTTCGATCCCGCGCGACACTCGAAGTGCCTCGCGCGCCTGGATTTCGCCGATCGCGCTCGCGATCGGTCCGATAATCCCCGCGTCGCGGCAAGTCGCGATCTCAACCTCGGACGGCGGCTCTTCGAAGATACATCGAAGGCATGCCGTCGCGCCGGGAATGATCGTCATCGCCTGCCCCGTCATCCCGATCACGCCTGCATAAACAAATGGTACGCCGAGCGCGAGGCAGACATCGTTAATCAGAAACTTGGCGAGCGGACTGTCAGTCGCATCGATCACGAAGGTGTGCGCAACGATCAGATCGCGCGCGTTCGATGCGTCGAGCGCGATAGCGCGCGCATCGATCTCGGTCCCCGGGAATCGCCCGCGCAGAAAATCCCGCGCGGCTTCCGCTTTGGGACGGCCGATATCACTCGTTGTGTAAATCACCTGGCGCGGCAGATTCGACAACTCGATCGGATCGGGATCGATAATCGTGATTGACGCCGCGCCATCGCGGGCGAGCGCCCACGCGGCCGGAACTCCCAACCCGCCAGCGCCAACGATCAATATTTTCCCAAGCGTCATCGTTTCAACGTCGTGTGCCGCCGAACGCGCCCGAACGTCGTTCCCGATCCGCTAACTGCTAAGACGAGGGTTATTCACTCTCGCCTTATCTTCCAGGAATCCCTCAAATGGGCTCCTGCAGGAGTTAGCACCTGCACCCGGGACGGGTCGGTTGCTGCGGCATCGTCGGGCCAGTCCCTCCGCCGCTCTCGATAAGGCAACACTACGGACCAACCAGACTTATACAGAGCGCCCCGTCTGTCAACGGCTCGCAAAGGCGATGGCATGTCGATTGCGTCGATCTCAGGGTATGACGATCGACGAAGCGATTCGGCGAGTGCTGCAAGGAGTAGGATTGATGCCCGAAAAGGAAACTGTCGAGCGAGCAAAGGAAGACGCGCGCGAGGGGAAATCAGCGTCGACGCAAGCCGGCGAGTTCGTGCGGGAGGAAATTCATCACATTCGGAAGGGAAAACACGGGGCACGTTCCGCTGAACAGGCGATCGCGATCGGGCTTTCGAAAGCGCGCCGCGCCGGCGTGAGGCTCGAAACGCCTAAATCGACCAACTCCACGGCGAGCACGCGACACAAGGCGGAGCTGGATAGCGCGAGCGCGAAGCATCCGCATAAGCCGGCGCGCAAACGTTCGCGCGCAACCGAGGGAGCGCTCAAGCGCAAGGGCAAGGCGGCGGTATCGAAGAAGGCGCTCAGCCGCCAAGCTCGTTCAGCTTCAAAGATGGGTGGACGAAAACAACGAGTCAGCGCGGCAAAGAAGGTGGTGCGGACGAGAAAATCGCGCGCGTGATAGCAACGAATTGTTGAGCTATCGACGCGGTAAGATTTTCGCGATTCAGGCCCGATCGCGGATCGAGAACACTGGCTCTTAGCTGCCGCGTCGATGGCATATCCGATGCTTCTAGCAAATGGAGGCACGTCTTATGGACACGTGCAAAATCCTTGAACGCCTCATCGCGGTGGACATAGATAGCGAGAAACGTTTTCGTCACGCGGCCGGCGATGTCGAGCGCGCCAACTTCGAGCACTTCCTTAATCAGCAGGCCGAGCAGCGCCATCGTTTCGTGCGCGAGCTCCAGGCCGTTCAGGAAGGCCTGGGTTTCAAGTCCACCGACAGCGGCACGCTCGCGGGGTTCATCGATCGCGAGGCGTTGGACCTCAGCGTCGCGATGAGCAAGGGCGACACGGGCGTCCTCGAATGGTGCCGGCGCGACGACGAGGAGATTATCGGCGAGTACGAAAAGGCGCTTGACGAGAAGCCGCCCGCGGAATTGCGCAACCTGATCGAGCGTCAGCTCCATGACATCCGCGCCGCGGTGATAACGGAATCGGATGTGCTACGTCTCTTCGGCGGTCCGCACTCCTAATCGTCGCGCAGCGCCCAGGTCTTTATCAGGTGATGCGCAATTGCGATCGGCGGCGGGACCATCACGCCGTTGATGCGCTTGCCGGCAATGAGCTGACGGGCGGCGGAACGCTCGATCCATCGCACTTCCGCTAACTCCGTGTCATCGGCCTTGGCTTCGCGCTTTTCGGCCTTGGCGAAGCATCCGATCATGAGCGACGACGGAAATGGCCACGGCTGCGTCGCGTAGTAGCTCACCTCGCCGACTTTGATGTTAGCTTCTTCCATCAGCTCGCGACGCACCGCCTCTTCGATTGTTTCGCCCGGTTCGATAAATCCCGCGAGTGCCGAGAACATGCCCTGCGGGAATTGCTTGCCGCGTCCGACGAGGCATTCGTCGCCGTACGTCGCGAGCATGATCACTACAGGGTCGGTACGCGGAAAATGCTCGGCCTTGCACTTATCGCATAAGCGCCTATAGCCGGCGTCCATCAGCTTGGTGGGGGCGCCGCAGTTCGGACAGAACCCGTGGCGCTGATGCCAATCGACCATCGCCTTGGCCTGCGCGATAAGCGCCGCATGCGGGATCGATACAATAGACGCGGCCATCCGCGCATCGCGAAAATATCCCTTGCCCGTGAGCGGTCCGGAAGTTGTCGGATCGTTCGACGATGAAATGTCGAGCGCGAACATCGCGCGCTCGCGATTATCGAGACCGAGGAACACACAGATCGCATTGTCACTTGCGAGCGAGTCGGCGATGTCAGGCTTCAGCAGGCCGAGCGCGGTCGGATTGTCCGCATCGTCGGCCTCGACGATCAGCGGCTGCAGCTTCCAGAGCGGCAGCACGAGAGACGACGGATCGCGCCGCTTCGCGGTGAGCCATTCGGTGTCGAGGCGCTTTTCACTCGCGCGATTGAGCGGATTACCGGTAAACGGAATCATTCAGCTTCTCCAGGCAAAGGGCCTCGCCGACGAGACCATCATAGTCTCGCCAAACTAGCCCTAAATCCCGCCAGAATGCACGCGCGATCGCGCGTGGCTCTACTGAATCAGCAGCTCCGCGGTCTGCACGCCGTTGAGTGCGGCGCCTTTGCGCAGCTGATCGCCGACGACCCAGAAGTTCAGCGCGTTGGCGCAACTGATATCGTCGCGGATTCGGCCGACGTAACAGTCGTCCTGTCCCTCGACCATGATCGGCATCGGATACTGGTTGTGCGCCGGATCGTCGTACAGACGCAGCCCCGGGAAGCGCTCGAACGCCGCGCGCGCTCCCGCGGTGCCGACGGGACGCTCGGTCTCGGCATTGACCGAGATCGAGTGCGCGGTGAAGACCGGCACGCGGACCGTGGTTGCCGAGATCGCGAGGTTGGGCAGGGCGAGGATCTTGCGCACCTCGTTGGTGAGCTTCATTTCCTCGCCCGTGTAGCCGCCCTCGGTGAACTTGTCGATATGCGGAATCACGTTGAACGCGATCTGATGCTGAAAAAATTCGACCTTGAGCTTTTCGCCGCGCGCCCATGCGAGGGTCTGCTGACGCAGCTCGTCGATTCCGTTGACGCCCGCGCCCGACACGGCCTGGAAGCTGGTGGCGATCACGCGCTTGAGTCCGCCCGCATCGTGCAACGGCTTCAGCGGCATCACGGTGACGATCGTCGTGCAGTTGGGGCATGAGATGATGCCCTTGTGATTCTTCGCGGCGGCGCCGTTGATCTCGGGCACGACGAGCGGAACGTCGGGGTTCATCCGGAACGCGCTCGACTTGTCGATCACGATCGTGCCGGCTTTCACTGCCGCCGGCGCGAACGCGCGCGACTGATCGCCGCCCGCGGAGAAGAACGCCAGCTCGATTCCCTTGAAGCTCTCCGTCGTGAGTTCCTTGACCGGGATTTGCTCGCCCTTGTACGTGACCGTCTTGCCAACGGAGCGTTTGGAGGCGAGCGCGGTCAATTCGCGCACGGGGAAGTTGCGCTGTTCGAGAATCCTGAGCACGGTCTGCCCGACCGCGCCGGTGGCGCCGACTACGGCGATTTTCTGTCCGGAAGCCATTGCGCGATTTTAGACGCAACAGCGTCGCGAGTGAATCTCTACTGCTTGGCTATGATTAGCTGCGACGGCATCGGGCCGCTGACGGGTTTGAATTCGATGTCGTGCCAGCCGCCGCTCTCGAGAATTTTTCTATATTCGCTCAGCGTGTATGTATCGCCCTCGTGCGTCCAGATTAGCATCGTCAATGCGAACGCGAGCGCGAACTGGTTTTTCTCGCGCGATTCATCGGGGATCATGTCGACCATCGCGAGGTGGGCGCCGGGTGCGGCCGCATCGTGAAGGCGGCGCGACAGCTCGATGCATTTGTCGGGGCTGAAGTGATGGTAGATGTTCACGGCCATGACGAGATCGTAGCCGCTGCCGAGGTCGTCGTTGAAAACGTCTGCGGGGCGAAATTCCACGCGATCAGCGACGCCCGCCTGGCGCGCGTTTAGCTCGGCGACCTTGAGCACCTTTGCCCAATCGACTGAGGTGAGGCGCGCCTCGGGGAATTTCTTGAGCACACTGATGCCGTAGAATCCCGAGCCGCACGCGATATCGAGGACGCGCCTGGGACCCGCCGTGCCGAAGATCGGTGCGAGTGTGTCGGCGATGATCGGACCGGTCATCTGCGCCATCAGGCGCGAGCCGCGCGCGAAATCTTCCCAGAACGGATTGTCAGCCGCCTCAGCCGAGCCAGTTTCGATCAAAGTATGTCCCGCCTTGACGACATCGGACAGCCGCGCGAGCTCGTTCCACAACGTTCGGCTGCCTGTGATCGCCATCATGCCGCCCATGTAGCCCGGCGAGCCTTTCACTAGCATCGCGGAGACCGCGGCAGGCAGTTCATAGCGACCGCCGGATTTGCGCAGCATCCCGAACGAGACGAGCGCGTTGCACAGGATACGCATCGAGCGCAGCGGCGTGCCTTTTTTCCCGGCGAGCTTTTCGGCGGTATCGAGGCCGTGTGCGATATGCGTGAAGAGCTCCAGGTCAACCGCAGCTTTCAACGCGGCACTCGCGGTGTGTCCCTGCGCAATCGCCATTACGGTATCGGGCAGATCGCCCGCGATTTTTTCCGGTGCCATTAAAGTGCTCCGTCGGTCAGATGCGGTTAAGGAGCCAGTCCGATGTCAGATTGAAGATTTCGTCGTCGGCTTCGGTGAGGCGATGGCTCGCGCCGTGGATGATCCTGATCGTCTTGGGCTCCTGCGCGCGTTCGTAGATCGCCTCGGAGCTCGCGGGCGGCAGAATCTCGTCAGCATCGCCGTGGATCAACAGCAGCGGACGTGGTGCGAGCTCGCTCGCGACGTGCGCGCCTGCGAGCTGGCTCGACAATGCGATCACCGTCGTGACGGCGGGGCTGATCGTGCCAGCGTTGATCGCGACCGCGCCGCCGAAGGAATGACCGATCGTCGCGATTTGGCGATGGCCGAGGCGGCCGAGCACTGCGATGCCGGCCATCGTGTCGAGCACGCAATCGCCGAACTCGTTGGGCATGCGGTAGTCGATACGCGCGATCGAGACGCCGCGCCGCGGCATCTCGAGACCGAGCCGTGGATAGAGAAAGGCAGGGCCGTCGAGGCCGCCGATCGCACCCGAGACGCAAATCGCCGCGCGCTGCGGCTCCGCCGCCGCATGCAGGATCATCGGAATCGTGCCGCGGGTGGTATGAATCGAGAGCTGCTGCACACCGGCGATTTCGTAGCCCTTCTCGACGCTGACGATTCGAAGATCGAGTCCTTCGCTCATACCGCGACACGCCTCGGATTTTGAAATCCCTCTCGCTGGCCGGGGAGAGGGCAAGGGTGAGGGTTGTCTGGATCGCGAATGGCCGCGCGCGTGTGGATGCGAGCTGCATCCGGGCAACCCTCACCCGGCGCGCGCATCGCGCGCGCCGACCTCTCCCTGGTCAGGGAGAGGGAATCAGAAAAAGGGCGCTCGCGTCTGGAATGGCGCTCGCATGATGTTGAGATGATCGTCACTGTTGGCTAGCGCTCGATCGAGGTTGGTTCCTCGAACGATGGATCCGTGCCGAGCATTCGCATGCCGTAGCGGACCATCGAAGCCAGATGCTCGACGCGAGTCAGAAGCTCCGGTTGCTCGCGGGGAGCCGCGTCGGCGAGCATTCTTGCTGCGTTGGCGAGGTTCTCACGCAGGATTTGCAGCGCTTGCTCGAGGCTCGCGCGCTCGGGTGCCCGAGCGCGGCGGCGTGCGCGCTGAATCTCGGCGAATGAAATTATCTCAGCCATTCGAGGCAGCCGGAGCCGCGATTATCGCGCATCGAGGGCGTCGCGGCCAAGCCGGAAAACGTCAGCGTAATTTCTTGCCGGCAGAGCGCTTGGCTTCGAGCGTGGCGTGACCACCTTCGCCGGCCCACCGCATCTGGCGCGCGATTCCGCTCAGCACGTCGACCTCCCTCGCGCTCAGGCCGCTGCGGCCGAAGATCGCGCGCAAGGTGAACATGATGTGCTCCGGGTTGTCGTCGGGTAGAAAACCGATTGCGAGCAGCGCGTCGCGCATCCGATCGAGCATCGCATCCACTTCGACCGCCGATGCGAATGTCTGCTCCTCTTGCCGAGCCTCACCTGGCGACGCCATCGCCATCGCAAGCTCGTACGCAACAATTCCCACTGCCTGCGCGAGGTTGAGCGAACGATACTCAGGCGCAGTCGGAATCGTGATCAGGCGTTGGCAAAATTTCAGCTCCTCGTTGGTGAGGCCGTGATCCTCGGCGCCGAAGATGATCGCGACTCGGTTCGATGCCGCCAGCTTCACCAGCTCGGGCGCGACGTCGCGCAAAGGCTCGGCAGCCTCGCGATACGGCCCGGAACGGCATGTCGTGCCCACGGTCAGCGTGCAATCCGCCAGCGCGGGCGCCAGGTCCGGCCAGGTGATTGCGCTGGCGAGAACATCCTTGGCATGCACCGCCATCGCAGTCGCATGTCCGCCGTGCCTGGGCGTCGGCGCGACGAGCCGCAGATCGGAGAAGCCCAAGTTCTTGAGCACCCGCGCCGCTGCACCGATATTCCCCGCCGACTGAGGCCGGCATAACACGAATGCGAAGTCGAAAGATCTTGATTTGTCCATGCCTGTCAACTTGCGTTGCTTAATAGAGAGGGAAATTGGTAACAGAAATCACCTAAAGTTCTAGTTGCGAGGGGGGAATCCTGTGCAATTCTGCACCAAGTGTGGCCACAAGGTACATGAAACTGCTCGGGCTTGCCCGGGGTGCGGCGTAGCGCGCACGCCAACGGCTGCTCCGGCACTGGAGTCGGCGGCACCATCGTGCGTTGGGTTCGCGCCACTGGCTAGTCTGCTTCCAGAATGTTCGCTAAATTTCGTAGCGAACTGCTGGCCAGGCGCATGAAATTCGTTTCGATTGGCGACATTCATATGGCGACGCGCAACCTCGAGCGGATGGGCGAGGTGCTGCGCGATTGCGATCTCATGATCCTGGCGGGTGATCTGACGAATTTCGGCGGCGCCGCGGATAGCGGAAAGGTACTCGCCGAGGCGCGGCGGGCGTGCCCTAACCTGCTCGCGGTGCCGGGAAATCTCGATCAGCGCGAGACTTTTGCGTTTCTTGAAAACGAGAAGGTTGCGATTCACGGAAAGGGGATCGTCCTCGATGGCGTCGCGCTCTTCGGATGCGGTGGGTCGAACATCTCGCCGTTCAACACGCCAACGGAATTCACCGAAGATGAAATCTACGCGACGCTCGCACAGGGCTACGCCCAGGTCGCCGACCTTCGGCCTCTCGTGATGATCTGTCATGCGCCGCCATTCGAGACCAAATGCGATCGCCTGATGAACGGCACTCCTGTCGGCAGCAAGGCGGCGCGCCGCTTTATCGAGGAAGTGAAGCCGGACATCTGTATATCGGGACATATTCATGAGTCGGCCGCCGAAGACGCGATCGGACCGACGAAGATTTTCAATGCGGGCCCGTTCAAGGGCGGCGGCTATGTGGTCGTGCGGGCCGAGGGCCGGCGGCTTGACGCGAGGCTCGAATTTCTTTGACGTGCCTGGGCTGTCGCGCGCCGGACAATCGCTCCAGGTTTATGCCGGCAAGATCGCAAATGGCTGGCCGCTGATCATTCGGCACATGTTCCGGCTCCTTTGGCGCTTTCGCCCTTCGATGCGGCGGGCACCCAAGTAGGCCGGTATCGCGGGGACGGAACAGGATCCGTACTTCGCCAGATTCGAAGGGAGAAAGAGGACTGATGGCTTTACCTGAGGGAGTCAGGATGCGATTCGATCACGTATCGATTGCGGTGCGTTCAATCGATCGCGCGCTCGAATTTTTCCAGAAGTATTTTCCGGTCACGATTCGCGAGCCCAAGACTCTCGACGAGCAGGTCAGCGGCTCCTTCTATTTTCAGAGCATCCATCTCGGTGGTTTCGCGGTTGAACTGATTGAAGATCTGCCGAACAAGCCCGGCTTCGTGACGAAGTTTATCGAGCGGCATGGCGAGGGGATGCATCATCTGTCGATCGAAGTGAACCATCTCGAGCCGATCATCGCGCCGCTCAAGGCCGACGGCTATCGAATCGTCGATGAGATGACGATGCCGAGCGGCTCGGCGACCGCATTCATCTCGCCGCGCGCGGCGTTCGGCGCGCTTATCCAGTTCTGGCAGGTGCCCGACTTCGACACCCCGCATCCCAAGCCCGCGCCTGACGGCCTGGCGTATTTCGACCACGTCTCGCTCGCGGTCAAGGACATCACGGCCGCGTACGATTTCTTCGGCAAATATCTCGGCGGCAAGTCGGCGCGCGACATTCACGTGAGCAACTCGGAAGGAAACTTTCAGCTCGGCAACATGGAAGTAGCGGGCTTCAAGCTGGAGTTTATCGCAAGCCCGCCGCATGCCGTGCAGAACGACTTCGTTGCGAAGTTCATCAATCGCTACGGCGAAGGGATGCATCACATCTCGATGGACATCAAGGATTTCGACGGAATGCGCGATCGGCTGAAGCGCGACGGAATCCGCGTCGTGGACGAGAAGCGCAACTGGCGCGGCGAGCGGCAGTTCTTCATCTCGCCCAGCTCCGCGTTCGGCGTATTGATCCAAGTCTGGGACGGCCTGAAGTAGATGGCCGAGGCTCGCGAGCGGCGCGCGATCTTTTTCGACGCGGCTGGGACGCTGTTCGAATCGCGCGAGCCTGTAGGCCACGCCTACTCGCGAATCGCACGCGAGCATGGTCTCGACGCGTCCGTGGACGCGGTGACCGCCGGGTTTCGCCATGCTTTCGGCTCGGCGCCGGGGCTCGCGTTCGGTCCGGGTCACGATTCGAGCCGCCTGCGGCATCTCGAGCGCGGATGGTGGCGCGAGCGCGTCCGCGAAAGCTTCGCCGGGCTCGGCGAGTTTCGCGACTTCGACGCCTACTTCGACGATCTGTTTGCCTACTTCGCCGATCCAGCCCACTGGCAGGTCGATCCTGAAGCGGTAACCACCTTGGATCGTCTAAAATCCAGTGGGTTGCGCCTGGGAGTGATTTCGAACTTCGACCATCGCGTTTACCGAATCCTTGATGGACTCGGTCTGACTGGCTATTTCGATTCTATCACGATTTCATCGGAAGCCGGTTACGCCAAGCCGCGCCGCGAGATCTTCGACCTCGCACTCAGGAGCCTCGGCGTCGAGGCGCGCGACGCCATGCACGTCGGCGATTCGCCCCATCTCGATCTCGCCGCCGCCAGCGAAGCGGGGATGGTCGCGGCGCTGATCGACCCGGCTCTCAAGGGCGCGCCCGCGATCGAAGGCCGGACGGCGCGTGTAAGGTCGCTTGCGTCTGCGATCGGTGTTGCGCATATATTCGGATTTGCTTGATCTTCTAAGCGGGTTGTCTTTATCTAAGGCGACCCGTTTTTGGGAACAGTCGTGGGGAACAACAAAATGAAGGTTTCGCTTCCAACGCATCGCCTGTTGGTGATGATTTCCGCCCTCTGCGCTCTGGCGTTCATGACCGCGCCGGCGGCCGCTCAAAGCCTGTCCGATCTCGAAAGCGAGATCTCCGGCATCGAAGGTCAAATGGGCGCTGCCGAGTCGAGCGCCGGTACGGCAAGCTCGGTCGTCGATCGGCTCGACAAGGCCGAGAGCGATTTCGCGCGCCTCGCGTCGAGCGGCAAGGCCGACAAGAGCGCGCTGGTCCCAGCCTACAATCAGCTCGAGTCCATGCTGACCAGGATCTCCGACACTTACAAAAAGAAGAAGGAAGATTGCATCGCGTCTATCGACCAAGGCGGTCAGTGCGACTACAGCGAGCCTGAACAGGTCGCGCTGAAGGCGGCCTATCCGCTCGCGTGGCTGCGGTTCACGGGCGCGACCTCGCTCTTCACCGACAACTCGACAGAGCAGAAGAAGCTGCTCAACGAGTCGATCGATGGCTTCACCGAGAGCACGCTGGTGATCGTCGATCCGACCCTCGTCGCTGAGAACCTGCTCGGCCGCGCCTATTGCGAGCGCGAGCTCGGCAAGTTCGATCACTCCGAGTACGACAAGGCTATCGCCGACTTCAAACAGATCATCGAATCCGCTCCCGGATCGCCCCAGGCCAAGGCCGCCAGGCAGGGTCTTGCGACCACTTACATGGCGATGGGCAACGCAGGGGAAGCGGAGAAATATACGGAAGGTGGCAACACCTCGACCGGTGGCGGTCAAATGCTTCAGCTTCAGGCCCTGTTCAGCGCTGAGAACGCCACTCGCGATCCTGCGCAGAAAGCCCAGTATCACGCCAAGCTGGTGGACGCTCTGAAATCCAAGGAGAACGACAAGGCAGGCTTTGCGATCGATATCGCGGCTTCGTCGAAGTTCTCCAGGAACGTGGTCGAGGAATTTGGCAATGGCGACCCGTTCGAGAAGTGGCTGCTCGCCAACATCCTGCTCAACCGCAAGGACGAGAACGGCGCGGCCAAGTATTTTGCCGAGGCGGCCGAGACAGGCAAGTATCCCAAAGGCTATCAATACGCCGCTGATATCTACCTCAAACAGAAGCGTTACGATCAGGCTGAGGCGCTACTCACTCAGATCGCAAAGGGCAGCGGCGGCAACGCCGAGTGGGCTGCCTCGACCAAGTTCAGCATCGCGCGCGAGCGATGGGACGCGAGCGGTCAGAAGGACGCCAACCTCGAGAATCAATGGGTTGCCGCCGCCAACGAGTACCTGAGCAAGTTCCCGGGCGGTTCCAACGCGCCGCAGATGCGCTTCCGTCTGGGCGAACGCCTGCAAGCGCAAGGCAAGTATGTCGAAGCGGCCCAAATGTACTCGCAGGTCAAGGGCGAGAACGACTACAGCTACACCGCTCGTTTCAACGGCGCCGAGTGCAGTTACAAGGCGCTCGCTGCTGCCAGCAACAAGGATTATAAGGGCCCCAAGGTCGATATCGAACAACTGAAGAATCAGACCGTCTCCGACCTCCAGGAAACGATCAAGATGGCCCCGCAGGCCGAGCGCATGGCGGCGGGTAATCAGAAGAAGTTCGTCCATGACACTCGAGGCCGCGCGATCCTGATGCTCGCCGATATCCTCGAGACCGAGCCCAAGATCGACTACCCGCAAGTCGCTTCGCTGCTCGAAGGTTACGAAGGTCAGTATCCGCAGATGAGCGACCACTTCCATGATATCCAGGAGTGGCGCATCACGGCCCTCGCGCAGATGGGCAAGTATGATGAAGTGCAGCGCGACGTCGCGTCCCTGGTCGAAAAGAACAAGGGCAACATGGCGCAGAACGACTTCATCAAGGGTCTCGGCCTCGATTTCTGGAAGGCGGCGGAGACCGATCAGGCAAACGGCGACGAGAAGGGCTTCATTGCCAATGCCAAGCTGACGGCAACCGCCTACAGCTACTTCTCCGACATGGTCGCGAGCGGCAAGATCCCGGTGAAGAACCTGACCGGTACGCTGTCGATTCTGGCCCAGGCCTACCAGGCGCTTGGCGAGGAAGCCAAGGCCGAGACGATCTTCAACCAGGTCGTGAAGGCTGATCCGGGTTCGCCCGACGCGAACGCCGGTCTCGCGCGAATCGCGCAGGCCAAGAAGGACTGGAAGGACGCGGTTACGCTGTGGACCAACGTCGAAAGCACCGCGGCTGAATCTGACAACCTGTGGTACGAAGCCAAGTACAACCTGGCGGTCGTTTACGTAGCGCAGGGCAACACGTCCGAGGCTTGTAACAAGCTCGCGCAGACTCGCGCGGAGCATCCCACGCTCGGCTCCAACGAGATGCTCCACAAGTGGGACGCGATGCAGAAGAAGCTGTGCCTCGATCATAAGGGCTAGGCACGGTGCTGAAGAAAATTCATCACGTGGGCGTGGTGGTGCCAGACCTTGAGCAAGGGCTCAAGTTCTGGCGCGACACGCTCGGTCTTCATTTCACCAAGAGCGCGACCATCGAAGAGCAGGGCGTCAAAGCCGCGTTGCTCAAGGTCGGCGAGAGCGAGATCGAGCTGCTCGAGCCGATCAACCCTGACAATGGCGTCGGTAGGTTCCTCGCCAAGCGTGGCGGCGGACTCCATCACGTATGCTTTGAGACTGAGGATGTCGCCAGGGAACTCGACGGCGCGCGCGCCAAGGGTATCCAGTTAATCGATCAGAATCCGCGCCATGGTCTCGCCGGCCTCATCTGCTTTCTTCATCCCAAGGCGACGCGCGGCGTGCTGGTCGAATACGCGCAGCCACTGGACGAGTAGCCGCTATGCCGATCTACGAATATCGATGCACCGACTGTGAGAGCACCTTCGAGGCGTTCGTGCGCCCCGGTCACGACGACGCGGAATGCCCGTCGTGTCACGGCGATCACCTGTCGCGCGAGATGTCGGTGTTCGCGTCGCGCAGCAACGGCGATGGCGCCGCCGCGATCTCAAGTGCGATCGCGCAGAACGGCGGCTCGCGCATGGGCGGGGGCGGATGTTGCGGGGGCGGATGCGGCTGCCACTAGCCGCTCAGCTCTCCTTGCGCTCGGCGAACTCCGCCTTCGCCGCCTTCATCAGCTCCGGCTCAGCCAGCAGATCGTAAGCCGTCATCGCCATCGCCTTGGCGACGCGAATCATCGCGTCGTAGCCGCGCGACGAATCGGCATGCCTGACGAACGCATCTTCATGACAAGCGCCTTCGCCGTGATGCGCGATCGCAAATACCGGATGAATCGCGGGAATCGCGTGGCTGATATCGCCCATGTCGGTGCTGCCTGTAGGCACATCCTGGCGCGCCACGGGAGAATGCGTGCCGAGTTCCTCGCTATGCGCGGCATAGCGATCGGCCATTGACATGTTGTTGATCATGTTCTTGTAGCCGCCGAGATGCTGAACGTCGACCTTGGTCCCGGTCGCGAGCGCGGCCGCCTCGGCGCATCGCGCGATACGCTCGCCAATCTCCTTGGCGTATTTGCTGGTCCTGCCGCGGGCGAGGAACTGGCACTCGGTGAACTCGGGAATGATATTCACCGCCTGGCCGCCGTTGGTGATGATGCCGTGGAGGCGCGAGCCGTCGCGCAGATGAAGCCGCATCGAATCGACGCTGTGAAAGAGCTGCAGCACCGCGGTGAGCGCGCTCGCTCCATCCCACGGCGCGAGCGAGGCGTGCGCGGCACGGCCGGAGAAGGAGATTTTCACGTGATGCGTCGCGAGCGCCGGCATCGTGCGATACTCCATGTCCATCGGATGCGCCATCATGGCCGCATCGACGCCGCGCAGCACGCCGCGATTCAGCAGCAGTATCTTGCCGCCGCCGCCTTCTTCGGCGGGCGTGCCGACAAAGACGATCTTTCCCGGCAGCTTGTCGTCGATACTCTTGAGTCCCGCAACTGCCGCGAGCGCCGCGCCGGCAATCAGATTGTGGCCGCACGAATGGCCGTTAGGCAGCGCGTCATATTCCGCCATGATTGCGACCGTCGGACCCTCGCCACCGAACTCGCCGCGAAAGGCGGTAGGCATTTCGCCCACCCCGCGCTGCATCGCAAGTCCCAGCGCCTCGCCAGCCTTGACCAGCAGATCGGCGGCGAACTTCTCCTGGAAGCGCAGCTCCGGATGCTCGTGGATCTCGTGGCTTAGGCCGACGACCTCTTCCCGGTAAGAATCGATCGCGCGCGCAATCTCAGCATGAGCGCTCATGATGTCCTCCACCGATCGCAATAGCATCGCCACCGCCAAGCGTCCACGGAATCATCGCGATTCATGGCTTCGCTCGCTTCTTTGCCTGGTACGATAGCGCCCTACATTTGGAAAATAAGGAAAGCGCTGCGCGCGCTTACCGGTACCGGCCCTTCGGGGCGCGCCGAGAGCTTTCGACTCCGCAGACTCCGCTCAAGATGACTGTATGTGCGGGAGAGGTGATGCGCCTCGCATTCAACGCATGCCCCGTTCTTTCCCAGCGAGTTCTCCGGGCCTTCGTTATGAAAAAGAATCGACATTTTGCTCAGCGCCAACGTGTAGCCTCTCCCTGGCCCTCTCCTAGGATAAGGAGCGGGAATCGAAAAAAGGGCAGGGGAGCAAAAATTCGGCGGCACGCATCGATCAAGCAATAACGAAGGGGCCGGATGAGGACGACTCATCCGGCCCGGAAAAGATCGATTGACTTGATAGCGCGAGGCGCGCGATTTCCGCTACGGACGCACGCGCGTCAGCGGCTGCGTCAGCATCTCGGGAACCGGCTCGCCCTTCTCGGCCTTGTGCTGCGCGTAGTCCTGCATCGCGGTCAGGATGCCGGCCACGGATTTGTTGAAGAGCACTTCCTGGTTCTGGCGCGCCCACTGATTCGAATAATCAATCTGATGCGCCACCGGGCCCTGGAATTGCGGCGCGACGTAGCGCGCGAACAGCTCGTATGAGCGCAGCGTCTTCTCGCGCGTCGTCCATTCGTGCGCGAGCCCCAGGATTCCGCCGAAGCCGCCCGACGCTTCCTGCAGCTCGCGAATCCGTGCGACCGCGTCGTCAGGAGTGCCGATGATCACGCCGCCACGCGCGATCATGCGATCGATCGTCATCTCGGCCGTCGGCTGTCCGGGATATTCCTCGAACTGAAGCCGCGCGCCGAGCGTGCCGATGAAGTAATCCTGGATCCATCGATTGGCGCCCTCGCGAATATCGTTCAGCGCTTCTTCGCGCGACTCGGCGAGATGAATCGGGAACACGAGCCGCCAGTTCTTGCGATCCACGGTCTTGCCGTTCTCAGCCGCCGTCTCCTCCGCCATCGCCCAGCGCTTCTTCAGATCGTCGAGGCCGCCCGGCGCATACGAAGCCACCGACAACACGCCGCATCCGAGCTGACCCGCCGCGACCATTCCCGACGGCGACACGGTGCTGGCGACGAAGATCGGCATATGCGGCTGCTGGAACGGCTTCACCTGCAGATGCGCATCGACCATCTTGAAGTACGAGCCGTCGATATTGATGCCGCCTTCCTCAGTGAACAGGCGCACGATCGCCTTCACGCCTTCGACCATCCGCTTGCGCTGCGTGGTCGTTTCGATGCCGAACATGTGCGCGTCCGCCGCGAGCGCGCCCGGGCCGCATCCCATCAGCACGCGCCCATGCGTCAGATGGTCAAGCAGGCTGAAGCGCTGCGCGATATTGAACGGATGATGGTAAGGAACGCTGACGACGCCCGAGCCCAGTTTGATGCGCTTGGTGCGCGTCGCGGCGACCGCCATGAAAATCTCGGGCGACGATATGATCTCCCATCCCGACGAATGATGCTCGCCGATGAAGGCCTCTTCGTAACCGAGCTCGTCGAGCCATTCGATGAGCTGCATATCGCGTTCGAAGCAGAGCGTGGGGTTTTCACCCACGCGATGGAAGGGCGCCATGAAAATTCCAAATTTCATCTGTTCTCCTTGCGGGCGGCCGTGCCGGGCGCGGCGGGATCGAAACTCAAGCTACGAAAGAAATCGCCGCCGGACAAGTTCATTGAACGAGCGTTTAGTTGCGCGCGACTCAGCCGGTGACGGCGCGGGTTCGCGTTGGAAATCGATAGCCGGAGGCACTTTGCTCGGCGCCGATCTGGAAGTCGACGTCGAACAGATGCCCGTCGCGATGCATCACGTTGAGCCGCAGCGGCTTGTTCAACAGTTTGCCGATGCCGGCGGAGAGGAAGCGCCTCAGGCCCTGCTCGTGCGCCTCGCGCTGATGCTCGGGAATCATGAGCGCGGAGAGCCTGCGGCCGACAGCTTCGGCGCGGGTCCATCCGAAGAGCGCCTCCGCGGTGGGATGCCATTCGACGATTTCGCCGTTGCCGTCCATCACGAACGAGACCGGATCGGATTCGATCGATGTTTTGTTCTCGCTCATCGCGCCGACGCCCCCTGAAGCTGAGGCTAATCCTAGGCCTTGCCGTTTAGTGACTCAATTGAGGGCTGAATTCTGAAACATCGGCGGGCGAAATTCGTCAAAGGTCAACGAGGATCGTGGCCCCATGGAGCCGCCGTAAAGTGAGCTTGCCCAAGCGCACCGCAAATAGGATCATTATCCGGTGGCCTCGCAGTTCGAAGCTGCGGGGCACTTTTCCAGTGGGACACAGGATGCCTAAAGCCCGGATGGTGTGGATGGCCGCGGCGATCGCGGCGCTGCTGATGGCCTTCACGTTCGACGGCGTCGCGCGCGCGCAGCAGGGCGGCACGACGCGGCCCTCGAGTTCGCTGGTCATTCCGGGCCATCAGAATTCGGGCGGCTCGACGCTGGAGCTTCCCTCGATGCCGGCGCCGCAACGCGGGATGACGCCCAATCTCGAGATTCCGCCGCAGGCACCCCAGGGCGGCGAGGAGCTCACGATCCCAAGCCGCGAGCTGCGCGAGCAACCCGGCTATGAGCAGGTGCAAGTCACGGTCACCGATCCTTCTGGCAGTTACGTCACAGGTCTGCAGAAACAGGATTTCAATCTCTATCTCGACAACAAACCGCGCCCGATCCAGTTTTTTCGCCAGGACACCAACGCTCCCGTTTCAGTCGGAATTCTGGTCGACACCTCCGGCAGTATGACGCCGAAGATTCCGCAAGCGCGGGTGGCGATCGCGGAATTCTTGCGCGATTTGAACGATCGCGACGACGTGTTCCTGTTCGCCTTCTCGTCGCATCCGTTTTTACTCCAGTCGTTCACGATGAATCACGAACTGGTGATGCGCCGGCTCGCGCTTCTGCACGCCTATGGGCAGACTGCGCTCTTCGACGTGATCGAGCAGGGCCTCGGCCTCCTGCGTCAGGGACGCTACGACAAGAAGGCGCTGCTGGTTGTCACCGACGGAATGGACAATGCCAGCGCCGCCACCGTGGCGGACGTGGTTGCGCAGGCGAGGCGGATGGGTGTGCTGGTGTACTCGATCGGCATCGGCGATCCGAATCCCGGCGCCGGTATCAGCTTCGCGATCGGGCCGTTTGCGCTGCCGAACTTCGGCGATGCTGACCGGGTCGACGTGGAAACGCTGCACACCCTTTCGACTGAGACTGGCGCGAAGACCTACGTGATTCGCCAGGTGGGCGACGGTGAGCAACTCAAGCGCGCCTGTGAAGAGATCAGCCTCGAGCTGCGCGAGCAGTACACCGTTGGCTTCGTCGCACCCGATGCCGCCGCGGGCGGATATCGCAGCGTGCGGGTCGACGTGCCGGGCAAGCCCACTGCGAGCGTGCGCGTGCGCAAGGGCATCGAGGTCGGGCCCCATTCCGAGTCGGCATACAACAATGCCGGGATGCCGTAGCCGCGGCGATCTTTCGACCTATTTTTGCGCTTCTTCGGGCTGCTCGATCGGGCGCACGACTTCGCCGTCGCGCGCGGCCTGCCCGAGGTTCAAGGCGACCTTCTCGTTACCCGTGAGCCCCTGCAGAATCTGGCTTCGGATACCGTCGTCGTAACCGAGAGTCACTTCGGCGAGATGGATTCGATCGCCGTTGATCACCGGCACATAGACCTTGTCTTTTTCGAAGACCAGCGCCTCGTCGGGCACGAGCGGCGCTGACGACGCGCCGTGAAGCTTGATGTTCACGTGAGCGAACATCCCGGGCAGCAGCTTCAGATCATCGTTGGGCAAATCCACCTCGACCAGCATCGTGCGCGTGTCTTGCATCAGCGCCTGGGGATGCCGGGTGACGGAGCCGGTGAACTGATCGCGGGGATATTGCGAGACCGTCACCTCTGATTTGTCGCCGTCGTTGATAAACGCGGCGTCGTCCTGGGGCATCTGCACATAAACGCGTACGGGCTTGAGCGTCGCGGTGTTGAAGATGGGAGGATTCGAGCTCGCCTGCGCGCTCTGCTCGGCAACCAGCGCGCCAGGATCGAGATTGCGCGCCGTGACCACGCCGTCGTAAGGCGAGAGCACGCGCTCGTAGCCCTGCTCGGCCTTGAGCGATTGCCACTTCGCGTAAGTCTCTTTCATCTGGGCGTTGGTTTCATCGGCTTGCTGCTGCGGAACGACCGAGGCGTGCACCAGGTCCTGGTAGCGGCGATTTGTGATCGCGGCGATCTTGTAGCTCGCGAGCGCGTCATTCACTTGCTGGTCAAGCTCTGGTGACACGACGATAGCGAGGAGCTGATCCTTCTTAATCCGATCGCCCTTGTCGACGAACATCTTATCGATGTAGCCGGCGACCTTCGAATAGATCGGGCTCTCGAAGTAGCCGTGAACGGCGGCGGGATAGATCACGTCGCGCGTTTCGCTTTCATGCGTCAGCGGCACGACCACGACAACTGGGCCGAGCTGCTCCTGCTGCTCGAGCGAAGCAGTTTGATGGGAAACCCAAATGTCGCGCGCGAGCACTAACCCGCCGAGCAGGCACAGCACCAGCACGACAGCGCCGATCCAGACCGCATAAAAAAGCGGCCCGGAACGAATCGGCGCGGGAGTGGAGTTCTCAGTCATGGTCAATCCTTTTCCGCGATTTCCACCAGCGCCGCAACCTCGGCGTCGCGCTGGCGCTTGCCGATTCGCTCGCCGCTGAAGAACGAATACACGACGGGAACGACGATCAGCGTCATGATCGTGGCCGCGATCAGGCCGCCGATCACGGCGCGGCCCAGCGGAGCGTTCTGCTCGCCGCCCGCGCCGAGCGCCAGCGACATCGGCAGCATCCCGAGGATCATCGCAAGCGCGGTCATGATCACCGGGCGCATCCGCGTGATGCCGGCCTGGATCGCGGCGCTCACCACGTCGTGCCCTTGCTCGCGAAGATCGTTGGCGAAGGTGATGAGCAGGTTGCCGTTGGCGACGCCGACTCCGACCGCCATGATCGCGCCCATCATGGATTCGACGTTGAGCGTGGTGCGCGTCGCCACCAGCATCCAGAGCACGCCGGCCAGCGCGCCCGGCACCGCCATCATAATGATCAGTGGATCGACCCATGATTGGAAGTTAGTCGCCATCAAGAGGTACACGAGCACGATCGCGAGCAGCAGCCCGGTACCCATGCTCGTGAACGAAGCATTCATGGCCTCCGCTTCGCCGCGAATCGTGACGCGCGTGCCCGCGGGCAGGTCCTTGAGCGCATCGACTTTGGCCTGCACCGCGGCCGCGACCGAGCCGAGATCGCGTCCTTCGACATTGCAATTCAAATCGACGACGCGCTGCACCGTGTAGTGGTTGATGCCCTGCGCCTGGACCTCGTGCGATACGTCGCTGAGATTGGTCAGGAACTGGGCGGGAGTGCCGTCGGTGCTCGAGGTGATAGGCGTGCGGCCGATGGCCTGGATCGAATCGACGATATGCTGCGGGGTCTGCACCGCCACGCTGTAATTGACGCCGTTGCGCGGATCGAGCCATTGGTTCGGCGAAGTGACGACGCTCGACGCGAGCGAGGTCAGGATACTCATCGTCACGTCGCGCTGGGTGATTTGCTGCTCCAGGGCCTTCTCGCGATCGACCTTGATGCGCAGCGTCGGATAGTCAATCACCTGTGCGATGCGGATATCGGACGCGCCGGGAATGGTTGCGACCTGGTCCTGCAACTCTTCGGCGATTCGATAATCGTCATCGAGATTGCGGCCGACGATTTGCACGTCGATCGGCGCCGACAGGCCGAAGCTGAGCACCTGGCTGATAATGTCGGCTGCTTGTGGATAGATGATAACTCCAGGATAGCGGCGATGGATGGCGTCGCGAATCTGATCGACATAGCCAAGGCTTGGATGATGATCGGCGGAGAGCTGAATCTGGATGTCGGCGTCCTGCGGGCCGATGCTGTCGGTTTGGTAGAAGAGCAGCGCCCAATAGACCGGCAGGCCGATGTGGTCGGTCATCACCGAAAGTTCGTTGGACGGGATGACCGAGCGAATCGTGCGCTCGACGCCGTCGAGGATGCGCGCGGTTTCCTCGATTCGCTTGCCGACGGGAACCCGCACGTGAAGCCGGATCATGCCGGAGTCGACGCGCGGGAAGAAGTCTTCGCCCGCGACCCGCACCAGGCCCATCGAGGCGACGACGATAATCGCGATGCAGCCGAGGACCAGCGCGCGATGCGCCATGATTCGCGCGAGCAGGATGCCGTAGCGGTCGCGCTGGCGATCGAACCAATTCTCAAAGCGCGTCGTCACGCGGCCGAGCCATCCTTTGACGGCGTGTCCCTCGGGCTCGTCGGCAAGAAGATGCAGCGCCATGCTCGGCACCAGCGTGCGCGAGAGCAGGTACGACGTGAGCATCGCGTAAACGACGGCGAGCGCAAGCGGGGTAAAGAGGAACTTGGCGACACCAGTTAGAGCGACGACCGGCGAGAACACGATGCAGATCGCGAGCGTGCCGACGAAGGCCGGCACTGCGATCTGGCGCGCGCCGTCGAGAATCGCCACGCCGAGCTGCTTGCCCATCGCGTGGTTGCGATGGATGTTCTCGACTTCGACGGTCGCGTCGTCAACCAGCATTCCGATCGCGAGGGCGAGCCCGCCCAGCGTCATGATGTTGATCGTCTGGCCGGTGAGCTTGAGTCCGATTATCGAGGTGAGGATCGCGAGCGGGATCGAGGTGATAACGATGAGCGTGCTGCGCAGCGATCCCAGGAACAGCAGCACCATCAGCGCGACCAGCGATGCCGCGATCACGCCCTCCTGCAGAACGTCTTTGAGCGACTCGCGCACGAACACGGATTGATCGAACGCGAGCTTCGCGGTGAGTCCTTTGGGCGCGATCGCGAGCATCCGCGGCATGATCGCCTTCACCGAATCGACGATCGTCAGGGTCGAGGCCGACGCATGCTTCAGGATCAGCATGTAGGTTGCGAGTTGGCCATTGAAGCGCACGACGTCGGTTTGCACCGCGGAGGTATCGCTCACGTGAGCGATGTCGCCGATATAAACCGGCGCGCCGTTGACGACCTTGATCGGCAGCGTGTTGAGCGCGGCGACCGTGCGCGGGCTGCCGTTCATCACGACGTTGTAGTCGGTGTCGCCGATCTTGGCGTCGCCGCCCGGAATGATGACGTTCTGCGCCTGCATCGTGTTGACCACGTCCTGCGGCGACACGCCCCGCGCATACATCGCGGCCGGATCGATGTTGACCATGATCTGGCGCTGCGCACCGCCGAAGGGAGCGGGCGATGACAAGCCGGGAATGGTGAACAGGAACAGGCGCGCGAAGTTGTAACCGAAGTCGTAAACGCGGCTCTGCGGCAGCGTTTCGCTCGACATCACCATGAACGCGATCGGCACGTTGGTCGCGTTATAGTCGATGACGCTCGGCGGGCTGATGCCGGGCGGCAGGATGTTCTTGATCGCTTCCGAGACCGAGACGAGCTGGGAAATCGCAAGCCCCGTGTCGGCGCCGGGCTGCATGTAAAACTTGAGCAGACCGATGCCGTTGAGCGAGGTCGATTCGATGTGCTCGACGCCGTTCATCGTGGTGGAGGAGGCGCGCTCGCTGATACTGACGACGCGCTGCTCCATCTCCTCGGCGGACAGGCCGGGGTAGTACCAGACGCAATCGACGACAGGGATGTTAATCGCGGGAAAGATGTCGAAGTTCATCGTGGACAGCGACACCAGCCCCAGCAGGAGCATGAGCGCTGCCATCACGGCGACGCTGATCGGTCTTCGCAGCGCGAGTTGGACAATCCACATACGACGCGCGCTCCCGTCCTCCGCATCCCGCGCGGGAGCGGAAGAAACGATCACGGAGTTCAAGCGGCGGAGGCCCGCTGCCTCTACCGCACAAATTGTTACCGCGAGAACTATGCCACGCGGCTAGTGATTCTCAACTTTATTGCGCTTGCTCTTGAATGGTGCAACGAAAGCGCGCCCCGGATCGGGCAGCAGATTAAGAAATTTAATCTCCGCGAAATCGCCCGCGATCTGGATCGCGGAGAACGTTGCATTGTCGACGCGGATGCGCCGGAAGTGCTCGAGGCCGAGGCCCATGAAATGACAGAGCACGGTGCGAATGATGTCGCCGTGCGATACGAACAGCACGCGGCGGGCCGGGTTCGCCGCGATCGCGCGCAGCACGGCCGCCACGCCGCGCGTCTGCACCTGCGCGATGGTCTCGCCGCCGGGAGTGGGAGTGTCCAGGGTATGCTCGCGATAGGTGCGATACTCGGGGTCATCGACCAGCTCGTCGTAAACCATCCCTTCCCAGCGGCCGTATTGAACTTCGGAGAGATCCTCATCGAGCGCGATCTGCACGCCGTCGAGGCCGCTTGCGATGATCTCGGCGGATTGCTTTGCGCGATTGAGCGGACTGCTCACAATGATCTCGGGCGCGATCAGTTGCGCGAACGGGATCGAGGCTGCGACCTGGGCGCGGCCGTGCTCGTCGAGATTGATCTGATTGCGGCCCATCACGCGGCCCTCGCGATTCCACGCGGTCTCGCCGTGGCGCATGAAAAGCGCGGTCCCTCTCAAGCCCTTTCCCTCCCGAAGCCTTTGCGCGACATAAAACGGTCCGAGCGCCATCCGCAAGTTCCTCGCCGATGAATAATTCCAGAAAACACAAGGCGGACGCCATCGCTGCCGCCCGCCCACATTTCACGAGAAAGGCCAGTTTAAATCGCCGCCGCGTGCGAACGAACGGCCTATGCGACCCTTGATATCGGGTGCGTTCAGAAAGCGCAAATGGAAGGTGCCGTTCACGACGCCGCCGCCAACCAGTTCTCCCACCATATTCAGAGTCTCCCCTTCCACATCATTCGTCTCATCGATCAATCGACGCTCGCGACGCTCGAAAGATACCGCTCGGAACGATTCATCGATTGCACCATACGCACTACGCCAGGCGGATTGCCCCGTGCGAGTAAGTGGAGATGAGTGTATGAGCAAGATTGAAGGAGTTTGTCACTCGACGCCGGATGAAGGCTCAGGGGTCGGGGAAATCGAAATCAACTCCTTTCCAGCCCTTTGGACGCTGCGTTCGACGGTCTCGCATTCAAGCGATTCCACGCCAGCGCGAGAATGACACCAAACGCTACCAGCACGGCAATACCGAGAACCGCCAATTCGATCTCACTCGCCGGAATTGGTGCGGTTCGCCGATATTGTGAAGGTCTGACTAGTCCAGGCGCCGCCGCCAAACGAAACATAACTAGATATCTCCGATTCTGGTTGAAATGGAAAGAAATCGGCATCGGAGATCATCCCGCCGGGGACGGTAGAACTCTGGATAACTCTGATATCCGAATGGTCGCTTAAGGTTTAGCGATGGGCGTGAGTTGCATTTGCGTTAGAGGCACGGTCACCTTTCGCTCTTGGTCGTTCATGTCCCCAATAGTTAGGGTAAGTTTCATGTCAAACTCAGGCCCCATTCGAGTGTCGAGGAACTTTCCAATTGTGACGAAGTGGTTGAAGGACGCAAGATCATTCTTGTAAAGAGACGAATTGCCCACATTCGCGAATGCGTTTAAGCCGGATTGCTGGTATGCTCAAGAGTCGCCAACACGAGCATGACCTTACGACCGGCGCTTGTTACCGGCAAGCCAAGTTTGCATCAATGCCTCTGATAACGAATGCCCGTCGTTACCAACCTTGAATGCAGGCAGTCATTGCCCGTCTGCGGCTCGACCGACGCGCAAGCCGCTTGTGTCCATCGACTCCCACAGGTCGCAGTGATGTTCGGCGCGAAAATCTGATTCCATCCTGATCGCGCCCGGCGCGAGCGACAGCACCTGATGAGTAGTGTCGCTGTAGCGGTTCCATCGCGGCTGATGCCCATCGGGGTCTCCCGTAAGGATGAAGTCGATCCAGTACTGCATCATCGCGTCGGATAACCGTTGCTGCTCGGGCGTCGCCGATGCTCTCTGGCTGGCGCTTCCGAATACGTACGGGATTTCCGAGCCATGCGAGGCGCCGAGCGGAAATGGTGGATTCGGGAAAAGTCCCGGCGCATGCGGGTCGTTGAATTCATATTGAAACACTGGCACCTGCGTAGATAGTAACTCGGTCGCTCCTATTATCGGACAACTGAGTATTCTGTCGCCGAACACCGCCGCAAGGGCTTGCAGCGGAGTCGAGTATTTTGACGCCGGATACGCTTCCAGCGCTTGCGGCGCCTTGTCTCCCGACCAATGCCGCAATCCGGCTTCATACTGAGCGACGCTGAGCTGCTGGCCATAGGCCATGAACAGGGTGCCTTCGTCGTGATTGGAGCCGCTGATGACAGGTACCTTGTTGAACTTGCCCGCGCGCAGAGCGTCGCCCGGCTCAGTCGGCACCACGTGCCCATCGATCACCGGAGCCCAGACCGGTTCTGCCTGTCCGATCGGGCTCGCGGGGAGAGCTCTCATGACCTGATCGAGCGGCTGGTCGCGCAGGCATGCGAGGACATCGTAGGCGCCGCTGCATCCGAGCTTGCCGATGAATTCGTCGCTGTGCTTATCCTGCTCGGCGAGCGTGCGCGTTGAGGCGATCGGGCGCATTGAGATGAAGGGCCCGCTCTCCAGAATCGCGCGCTGAAATAATCCTGCAGCAAGCGGTGACACGATCTGCAAGCCCACGCTTTGGCCGCCCGCGGATTCGCCCGCGATAGTCACTCGCGACGGATCTCCGCCAAACGCCGCGATATTTTCCTTTACCCACTTGAACGCGACCTGCTGATCCATGATTCCGTAATTGCCGGAAGTATGATCGGGGCTCGTGCGCTCGATGCTGCGGCTCGCGAGAAATCCTAGCGGTCCAAGGCGATAATTGATCGTCACCACGATCAGATTGCCCTTTTGCGCGAGCATCGTGCCGTCGTAATCCGCCCCCGAACCCATAATGAACGAGCCGCCGTGTATCCAGACCATCACCGGCAGTCCACTGCCTGCCGGATTCGGCGTATAGACATTTAGATAGAGGCAGTCTTCCGATCCTTCAAGACGAGAGCCGGAAAAGCTCATTTGCGGACACGAACTGCCTGGCCGGGCTGCATCGAGGATTCCGGTCCAGTCCGCATGCGGTTGCGGCGGTTCCCATCGCAGCTTGCCAACCGGAGGCGCGGCGAACGGGATTCCCATGAATTTGCGCGTGTGTCCGTTAATCAAGCCGCGAACGGAGCCTGGCCGAGTTTTGACCACCACCACGCCAGAGGTCGCTGAATCGGCACCGGCGGCGAGGGGATGGGAAATGACAGCGAGTGCTGCCGAGCAGAGAATCGCGATCATCGTCACTGCTCGACGATATTTCACGATGGCGCGCCCTCGGTCCGCGCGGTTGCCATTGAGTTTAAATGTGTGCGCGATCCTTCCGAGTTATCTATTTCCATGTTCCACTGGAATGGAACCTTAGTGCTAATCACCACAGCGCCCAGCGTTTCGAGTGTGTATTCATCGATAGACTCATGCGGTCCAATCTTCAAACGAATAGGTGCCGAAACGGTGAAGTAGTTGAACTCGGGTCCTCCAGCAGCCCGCGCCGCAGTAAAGAAGGTTGAAAGAACGAAGAAGAAAAGCAACGTGGACAATAGAATCCTTTTCATGGGTTTTAAACTAAGATATCTATTTTAACTTAAATCCTTTAGCTGCAATCCTCTTCAAGAGCGCTATCCCGGTTGAAGTAGTTGGTAAGTCCGCTTCCCTTAGCACTACGGCCAAATCAACATCATCCGGTTCAATTTTTTTGTCAAAAAGCTTCCATCAACCCAAATTTCCGCCGGAATTTTTCTGACGTGAGCTCCTTAAATATTTCCTCCGCGAAGCAAATATCTCAGAACGACCCTTCGACAACGCGAACATCGGGTCGGTAACGCAAAGCTCACGCAATTCGTCCACTGTCTTTGGATGTCGTCCGACGCTCAACAGCGGTGGAAACGCCGTCTTATGCCCCCCGGCCAACGAAACTACGCCTTCCTGGCGTCTTGAGTCTGAACAGAATTTCGGGCGATGTCACGCCGCTTTTCGCGGCAAACACCTTTGCTCTGGTCTCGTTCGCGTTTAGGCGGCCGCCGAACGGACATGGTCCGATCGTAGCCGGACCTTTAGATGGCGGCGATGCGCACCAGAATTGACGACTTCTTCGATTGCGACGTCACAATTCATTTGCCGACGTGACGACGGATAGAGGGTCTTTGCCTTATTGAACGATCACGCGCGATATGAGTCTCGCCTAGAACGCGCGTGAACAGTCAATCGAGCGATCTTCTCGGCTGACAAATGACCGCCTTAGGTTGCGCGATAGAAAACTGAAAGCTAGCGCGCCGCCGCGCTTGCCGCCGCTCCTTCGGTTGCGTGAGCCGTGCCGTTTTGTGGGGTGCCGAGGCCGCAGAAGGCTTCGTAGTCGATGAGGCTGGTCTGGGTTGGATGCTCGCTGCATACGGGGCACTTCGGATCCTTGCGGATCTTCAGGATGCGCACGTAGTCGCGCTCCGACAGCGTGTCGAAGTAAACCATCTTGCCGATTAGCGGATGGCCTGCGCCGAGGAGGATCTTCATCGCTTCGAGCGCTTCGATCGAGCCGATCACCCCTGGCAGCGCGCCGAGCACCCCGGCCTCCGCGCAAGACGGGGCCATGTCAGGCGGCGCGGGCTCGGGATACAGGCATCGGTAGCAGGGGCCGCCCTTGTCGGGCCAGAAAACGGTGGCTTGACCCTCGAAACGGAAGATCGCGCCGTCGACCAGCGGCTTCTTCGCGAACACGCACGCATCGTTGATGAGGTAGCGCGTCGGGAAGTTGTCGCCGCAGTTCACGACCACGTCGTAGTCCTTGATGATGCCCATCACGTTCTCGGACGTGAGGCGCACATCGTGGCGCACGACCTTGATACCGGGGTTGAGCGCGTTGATCTGCTTCTGCGCCGATTCGGTCTTCAGCATCCCGACGCGATCGACGTTATGAACGATCTGGCGTTGGAGGTTGGAGAGATCGACGACATCGAAATCGACGAGGCCGATGGTCCCCACTCCCGCAGCGGCGAGATATAGCGATGAAGGGGAGCCGAGGGCGCCGGTGCCGAGCAGCAAGACCTTGGAATCGAGCAGTCTGGCCTGGCCCTTCTCGCCGACCTCGGGGATCACGAAATGGCGCGAGTAACGATTCAGCTCTTCGTTCGTGAACTGGCGATCCGCGACCCACGGCAGGCCGCGATCCTTCCACGCGTTGAAGCCGCCGGTCAGGTTGTAGAGATTCTCGTAGCCAAGTTCGCGCAGAGTGCGCGCCGCGAGCAGCGAGCGCGTTCCCGATGCGCACTGGACGATTACCGGCGTCTTGTGGTCAGGAATTTTTTCTTCGACGCGCAGCTCGAGGAATCCGCGCGAAATCGCGACCGCCTGGGGGATATGGCCCTGGCGCCATTCGTCGGGCTCGCGCACGTCGATCAGCACCGTGCCCGGCTTATCGAGCATCTTGCGCGCTTCGTCGATGTCGATCGCCTTAATATTGGCGCGCGCTTCGTCGATGATATTTTTCGATGTCTTTGCCATAAGCTTCACCGTCCCGCCCGCGGGCAGCGTTGGTTTCAATTCACAACTATAACCATGGCGCCCCAGCGGCGCATCAGGCGCGTTGTATCAGATCAGCCGCCGATCATTCGATGCGATTCGACCAGCGCGCGTATCAGGCTCAGCACCTGCGCCGCGTGACCGCGCGGCGTCACTTCCTGGAAGACGCGCCGCACGCGCAAATCCGTATCGAAGACGAAGGTCGAGCGCGCCGCGCGCGTTCCGCGCAGCACGCCGAATGCCTCGCAGAGCTGGCCGCCCTCATCGGACAGCAGCAGGTACGGAAACGCGTGCTTGGTCGCGAACGCGAGATGGCGGTCGACCGGATCGGTGCTCACGCCGATGATGTGCGTATCGAGCGCGCGGAATTCCTCGAAGTGATCGCGAAACTCCTTGCCCTCGACCGTGCATCCTGGCGTGTCATCTTTTGGATAGAAGAACACAACCAGGTTGTGACCGCGAAAATCGGCGAGCCGCCGCGTTACTCCGTTCTGGTCTTTCAGCTCCAGCTCGAGCGCGGCGGAGTAGTCGTGATTCTCGTCACCCCGCGGCATGAGCTTCTGCCTCGGCAAGCGCGCGGCGCTTGGTGAACTTGATCGCGGCGTTGTCGATATTGATCGAACACAGCGAGCCGCACATCGAGCAGACGTTGGAGCCGGCGGCCTCGCTCTCTTCCTTGTACGAGCGCGCCCTGTCGGGGTCCATCGCCATCGCGTACATGCCCTCCCAGTTGAGCGCCTTGCGGTAGCGCGACATCTGGTCGTTCCAGACCTTGGCCGCGCGCACGCCCTTCACAAGGTCGCCCGAGTGAGCCGCGATTCGCGTGGCGATAACGCCGTCGCGAACGTCGTTGATGTCCGGCAGGCGCAGATGCTCGGCCGGGGTGACGTAGCAGAGAAAATCGGTGCCCGCGGCCGATGCGATCGCGCCGCCGATCGCGCCGGTGATGTGGTCGTAGCCCGGTGCGACATCGCAGGTCAGCGGTCCCAGCACGTAGAACGGTGCCCCGCCGCATACGCGCTTTTCGAGCTTCACGTTCGCTTCGATCTGATCGAGCGGCACATGCCCCGGACCTTCGATCATCACCTGGACGCCCGCGGCGCGGGCGCGCTCGGTGAGTTCGCCGAGCACGAGCAGCTCCGCGATCTGGCCGCGATCGGTGGCGTCGCCCGTGGCGCCGGGACGCAGCCCGTCGCCGAGCGAGATCGTCACGTCATGCTCGCGCAGGATTTTGCAGACCTCGTCGTAATGTGAATAGAGCGGATTCTCCTGGCCGGTGCGCTCGATCCATGCCGCCAGAACCGCGCCGCCGCGCGATACGATGCCTTCGATGCGCTGATGGCCGCGCAGTTTGGCGACGCTGTCGCGCGTGACGCCGCAATGCAGCGTCATGTAGTCGACGCCCTGGCGCGCCTGGCGCTCGATGACTTCGAGGAAGTGCTCCGCGTCCATTTCCATGATCGAGCGCTCGGAGGCGAGCTGATAAATCGGCACGGTGCCGAGGATCACGGAGCAGCGCGAGAGAATCTCGACGCGAATCTTGTCGAGGTCGGTGCCGGTCGAGAGGTCCATCACCGAGTCGGCGCCGTAACGAACCGCCGTGTAGAGTTTTTCTACTTCTTCGCCGACGAGCTGATGGAAATTCGACGCGCCGATGTTGGCGTTGACCTTGGTGCGCAGCCGACGGCCGATGCCGATGGCGCGGAAGTCGTGATGAATATTGTGCGGGATGACGACTTCGCCGCTTGCGACCAGATCGCGAATCTCCTCGGGGCTGAGGCCTTCGTCCTCGGCAACTTCGAGCATCTGCTGGGTGATGACGCCCTTGCGGGCAGCTTCTATCTGGGTCATCTGGCAACCTCTGCGGGCCAAAGCCGGCCCGAAGTTCAAACTATAGCCTAGTCTTCGCCGTAGTCGATGCCGTTGCGAGCGCATAGCTCGCGCAACTCACGAATCATCCGCTCGGCGCGGGCGAGATGCGCGATCGCGATAAAAATCGCGAGCGCCACCAGGGTCAACGCACCCGTCGCCCAATACACGTGGCCCATCACATTGCCGCCGTGGATGACGCCGACGCCCTTCGCATACGCGATAAACAGGACGACGAGCGACGCCAGGCACAGCCCAATGGTCACCCGCGTCATGAACGATTACTTTCCGTTGCGCGCCTGGTGGCGATCGATCGCGGGCATCTCGGTCAGCTCCGGCGCTTCGAGCATATGGCTTGGGCGGTCGCGCTCGGTGTAGGTCTTGAGCTCGGGGCGAAGCGGATTGTAAACCTGCGCGTCCTGTTCCTTGTACCAGGCCTGGAGCTCGTCCATGTTGCCCTCGCGGCCTTTGTCGGCGAGGACGTGCGACCGATGCATGAGGGTTTCCTTGGTCTCGACGAAGTCCTTGCGATCGAATCCCCAGATGCGCGGATGCACGTAGGTGTCCATGCGGATCGCGTCGCAGGGGCAGGCCTCGACGCAGAGCCCGCAGTAGATGCATCGCAGGGTGTCGATCTCGTAGCGCAGCGGGTACTTCTCGACGTGCGGATCGGGCGCCTCGCCCGCTTCGATATAGATGCACTGCGCGGGGCACGCCGTCGCGCAGAGAAAGCACGCGGTGCATCGCACGGAGCTGTCGGGGCGCAGGGTCAGGCGATGGCTGCCGCGATAGGTATCGGGATAATGCTTGCGCTCTTCGGGATACTGGACGGTGGTAGTCGCCCTTCTGCTCTTGGCGAGGCCGAACATATGCGCGGTATGGAGCATGAGGTTGCGGGCGAAGTGGTAGTTGGTGATCGCAAGACCCTTGAGAATCTCCGGCAGGTAGAGCCGTTCCCAGAAGGTCATTTCTTCACGTCGTTTCATCTGACAACCAGCGCAAGAGTTCGGTCGGAGCAAGAGGCCCGGAAATCAAGGCAAGGGGCCCATCTGCCGCCACTATACGGAGCCCCTCAAATTGCAGTCAAGGAACTCATCGCCCGGTCAGAAATCAGGCGAGCGTGAGGTCCCGATGCGGCGCCCACTGGCGCTAACTTCGAGTGACGTCATGACCAAGAAAAAGCCGCGCCCTTGCGGGGCGCGGCTTTCACATTAGCTATCATCGCTCGGCTAGGCGGCGACTTTGGTCGTGCCCTGCATCGCCGGCAGCTCCGGATTGCAGATGTATCTGATCTTCGGCAGCGTCACGTCGGCGACCGCGTAGCACGCCGAGATCGGATTCGCGAGCCTTAGGCACGCTCCGACGTGGAACGCGTCCATATCGAGCAGGCCCACGCGTGGCTTGCCGCGCTCGGCCCTGCTGAAAGCGTACTCAGGATCGACCTGCACCAGCACGAGCTGGTCGTCCTGCTTATTGCGTGCGAGATGCATGCTCGCGATGTACTGGATGTCGCCGCCCGAGATCGCGTCGCGATCGAGCAGTTCACATTCGAGCACCGGCTTGCCACCGAGACTGGCCTTGCCGACGATTCGATCGTGACGCAAATCGAGCTTGACGTCGCCGACCTGCGTCGGATATCCCCAGCGGCTCGCGAGCGCCTTCGCCGCTTCTTCGTTGTTGCAGATACTCGACAGCACGAAGCTGCGCGGACGCACGCCGGTGCGGCCAGCGACGCGAACCTCGGCGACCGCGAACGGACCGCAGGGGCTCTCCGGATACGATACGAAGTTGAACACCGCGTAAGCCGGAATCGACGGATGCATCGTCTTGGGGATCAACGCATCCGCCGGGTCGTCGTCGATCTCGATATGCAGCTCGAGGATGTGCGCGCCCTTGAGCGTCAGTGCGTCAGTCTTGTAGCCGTCGATCACGCTGGCGAACTTCGCCCACTTATTCAAATCCAACGATCCAAACCGCGGTGGCATCAACGACCTCCCGCGGCCGCCGAGGCGGCATCGCTCGACTGAAAGTGCGGCATGACTTCCTTGGCGAACAGGCGCAGGCTCGCGAGCACCTTTTCCTGCGGCACGGTCTCGAGCGCATTCAACAGGAAGTTAACGCGATCGACGCCGACCGCCTCCCACTTCTTGAGCTCGCGCGTGATACGCGCCGGGTTGCCCATCGCGATTCCTTCGGGCGCGCCCGACTCGTCACCGGGGCTCGACACGTCGCGCCGCAGCGAGGGCAGCAATCCAAGCGACGGATACGACTTGGTCGGATAAGCCTCGCGCGCGGCGAGCAGCTGCGCGGCGAGATAGTTGAAAACGCCGGTCATGCGCTTGCCGACCTTCACCCCTTCGGCATCGTCCTCGTGGCAATACAGGAAGTTAACCGTCGATACCGATTCGTTGACGAACGAGCCGACCGGCTCGCAGCTCTTGATAATTTTGCGATAGCGCTTGACCTTCTCTTCCTGCTCGGCGAATCCGCCGAAGGTCAGGCCGAGGCTGCCCATCCCCCGCTCGGCAGCATCGATTTCGGTGCCCGGGCTGGTGACCGCAACCCACATCGGCGGATGCGGCTTCTGATAGGGCTTCGGCACGATGGTGCGCGTCGGCATCGACCACGAGCGGCCCTGGTAGGAGAAGCGCTCCTGCGTCCACATCTTGGGCAGACAGTGCACGAACTCGTCCCAGGTTTTCTTGGTCTCGTCGGGATTGGCGCGGAAGCCTCCGAGCTCGGTCCAGGTCGCGGAGCGTCCGGTGCCGACCTCGAGGCGGCCGTGCGACAGGATGTCGAGCACGGCGGTGCGCTCTGCAATTTTGATCGGATGATTGAACTCCGGCACGCAGACCACGATTCCATGCCCGACGCGCATCTTCTTGGTGCGCATCGCGCAGGCGGTCAGGAACAGCTCGGGCGCGGAGCAGTGCGAATACTCTTCGAGAAAGTGATGCTCGACGGCCCAGACTTGATCGAAGCCGAGCTCGTCCGCCAATGCGACCTGCTCGAGGCAGTTGTCATAGACGGTGCGCTCGGTCTCCGGTCCCCACGGCCGCGGCACTGAGATCTCATAGAAAATGCCAAATTTCATGGGGATTCACCTCCGTTGGATGGCGCTCCAACTAACCGCTCGTTTAGCGCATCCAGCGTCCAAACGAAAGCCCCGAGCCTCGGAGCGGACACATCGCAAGGCTCATGCTGCAAGGCTCATGCTGAAACAGTGGAAAAGGGTGGGTAAACCGCGCTATGCATGCTTCGGCCAATTAAAGGCGAAAGTTGGCCCACCGGTCTCGCGATACGCCACAAATTGAAAGGACGGTTCAGATGGTCACGTTGACGCGATTTGGGATCGCCGCAATGTCGGCAGTCTTGATGTTCGCTCTCGCTGGCATTGCGTCGGCGACGGACTACGAAGTCAATACGGTCTCGGATACGACGAGTAGCGGGCACTGCACCCTGCGCGACGCGATCAATGCGTCGCAAGGCAACCCCTCACCCGGAGCATCCTGTGCTACACGGGGCGGCGACAACAACACGATCAAATTCTCGCCGTCGGTCGCGGGTCAGACGATCGTGCTCACGAGCGAGCTGCCCAGACTTGTGAATGGCACGCTCACGATCGAAGGTCCGACTCCAAATGGCATCAACGTGAGTGCCAGCAGTATTCCGGCGGATATGCTCGAGGCTGTTTCGCTGACGCTCCCCGCACGGTTCAAAGGCTTGACGCTCAGCAACATTGGATTTTCTGGAGGCCCGGCAAACGCCCTGTTCGCGCTTTCCGTTGATCCCCTCCATGTAACGATCAGCAACTGCAGTTTTACCAACTTTGGCGGTTCGGTAATTGCGGGTACCAATACCGTCATTGCGATAACGAACTCGACATTCACTGGAAATGGCAATCTGAACTCCGCTGTTGTCGATTCGAGGTCTCTTACGATCGGGCCGCCGGGGCCGCCAATCTCGCAGACTACGATCGACCAGGGCAACTTCGTCAACAACAAAGGTGTCGCGGTGAATGAGAACGGGAGTGCGCTCACGATCAAGAACAGCACATTCACCGGCAATAAAGTGGCAGTTCAAGGCGGTGCTATCGGAGCCACGACGATCACTGACTCACTGTTCGGCAATAATCAGCAAGTCGCATTCAACCACAGTCGCGGCGCCGGGCAAGTGAGTAATTGTACGTTCTCCGGCAATGGTAATGCGATCTTTAATTTCGGAACAGTGACTACTAACATCGTTGGCAGCACCTTCACCGCTAACAGCGGTCCCGCGATCGTCAATGATGGAAGTTCCGGTGGCGACGCCGAGGTGACCATCCTTAACAGCACGTTTTCTGGAAACGGCCTGAGCGCTTCAAATGGTGGAGCATTCTCGAATACCAACGGGATCGTGGACGCTGCCTTCAGCACATTCGCGAATAATGGCGCGCATACATTTTATACTTACAATAACCAGGCACAGTTCACCGCCACGATCCTCCGCGGCAACATCGTATCCGGCGGGGTGAGTTGCTATGTCCCGTTTCCGCCCAGCCGCTACAACGATCAGGGCTATAATATCTATAGCGACGCGTCGTGTCCGATGGGGCCTGGCAGCGTTAGCAATACCGATCCCGGACTGGATCCGACCGGGCTTGGAAACCATGGCGGACCGACGCTCACGATCGCGCTCAGCGCCTCGAGCGCGGCGGCTGAGTTCGTACCCGCCAACCAATGCTTGGCGCAGACGTCCACTCCGATTCCGATTCGCGTAACCACTGATCAGCGCGGCTACGGCCGCCCCGCCCCGATTCATCCCAAATCCTGTTCGGCGGGCGCTTTCGAATACGGCGCCGTCGCGCCGCCGCCCGGCTCGAGCGGCGGCATTTTCCCGCTCCTGCTGCTCGGAAAGAAGATACTTTTCTAATCAGCATCGCGTAAAAGCTCGCGCCTGCCGCTCTATCGGCAGGCGCGAGGTTTTCTGTCCCACGATCGAAGTCCGTCCGGGACTTGTTGGCGCAATCCGTTCTTAATCCGAATTTCAACATTCAGATCTCTTCATGTAACTTGACATATGTTGATTAGCGGGATATTTCGGAAAGTGCATCGCCACTTCGAGCGAGGAGCAGTTTCATGAGTGATTCAGCGAACCCGAACCAGATTGCGGGGCGTCACGAGCTTGTCGACGTCGCCGAGCCCAACCTTTTGCGCGACGTTTTTCCTTACGACGCGGTGCCTAAGATCGTTTTCGACGGCGTCGTCGAGCAGCCCGACCCGGCGCCCGAGTTTCTTATCACCGACACCACCTTTCGCGACGGCCAACAGGCGCGGCCGCCTTATTCCGTCGAGCAAATCGTGGCGATGTACGCGATGCTGCATCGGCTCGGCGGCCCGCGCGGCATCATCCGGCAATCGGAGTTCTTTCTCTATTCCAACGTCGATCGCGAGGCGGTGCGGCGATGCCAGGAGCTGGGCTTCGAGTTCCCCGAAGTCACGGGATGGATTCGCGCGGTCAAGGCCGACTTCAAGCTCGTGAAAGAAATGGGCCTGGCCGAGACCGGAATCCTGACTTCGGCTTCCGACTATCACATCTTCCTGAAGCTCAAGCGCACGCGGCGCCAGGCGCTCGAGGATTACCTCGGTATTGTGCAGGCCGCGCTCGACGCCGGGATTCGCATTCGCTGCCATCTCGAGGATGCGACGCGGGCTGACTTTTACGGCTTCGTCGTGCCGTTCGTGTCGAAGCTGATGGAGCTCAGCGCGGCGAGCAAAATTCCGATCAAGATTCGCGTCTGCGATACGCTCGGCTTCGGCGTGCCGTATCCTGGCGTCGCGATTCCGCGCAGCGTGCCGAAGCTGATTCTCGGGCTCAGGCGCGAATGCGGCGTGCCGCCGGAGTGCCTCGAATGGCACGGGCACAACGATTTTCACAAGGTGCTCGCCAACGCGACGGCGGCGTGGCTTTACGGATGCACGTACGCCAACGGCACACTGCTCGGTTATGGCGAGCGCACCGGCAATCCTCCGCTCGAAGGACTCGTGATGGATTACGTGTCGCTCAAGGGCGACCCGAACGGAATGGATCTGTCGGTCATCAGCGAGATCGCCGAGTACTTCGAGAATCAAATCGGCTACCGAATTCCCGCGAATTATCCGTTCGTGGGACGCGATTTCAACGTGACGCGCGCCGGTATTCACGCCGACGGTCTGCTCAAGGACGAGGAAATCTACAACGTGTTCGATACGGCTAAGATCCTGCGCCGTCCGCCGCGCGTAGCGGTCGACAAAACGTCAGGCACGGCTGGAATCGCATGGTGGATCAACTCGTTCCTGGGACTTGGACGCGATCGCCAGGTCGATAAGAAATCCGCCGAGGTGCTGAAGATCGCCGAGTGGGTCGATGCGCAATACGCTGACGGACGCACTACCTCGATCTCTGACGAGGAGATGATGGAACAGGTGCGGCGTAATCTGCCGGCCCTTGCGAATCGCGGAGTAGATCAGTCGTCGGCGGCTGCGAGGTGAAGATCGCGGCCGGGCCGCTCACTGCCGAATGATACGACCACTGCGGCGCCGATCATGACCGTGGCGCCGACAAGCGCAAGCGCGACTGAGTAGCCGATGCGCTCCGCGAGCAGCGCCTCGACGAACGCGGCGTTGGCGGCGAGCAGCACGCCCATCTGGTAGGCGAGGCCCGAGAAGAGGCCGCGCACCTCCGGGGGCGACATCTCCGTCAGATGCGCCGGAATTACGCCCCATGCGCCCTGCACCATGAACTGCATAATGAAGGCGCCGAGCGTCAGCATCGCGAGCGACTTGGGGAAAATCCAGAACGGCACGATCAGCGCGCCGCCGATGACGGCCGTCATCATTGCGCGCTTGCGTCCGATTCGATCTGACAGGTAGCCGAACACGAGGCCGCCGATAATCGCGCCGATGTTGTAAATGATCGCCATCTTCGCGATGCCATGCGTGTCGAGTCCGCGCTGAATTTTGAGAAACGTCGGGTAGATGTCCTGGGTGCCGTGCGAGACGAGGTTCATCATCGTCATCAGCACGATCATGTAAAGGAAAAGCTTCAGATTGGAGCCGATCGCCGACTTGATCTGCTGCATGTCAGGGCGCGTGCGTTCCCACGCCTCCGACTCCGGCACTTTGGTGCGAATATAAATCGTCAGCAGCGCCGGAGCGCCGCCCAGAAAAAACATCGCCCGCCATCCGAAGTGCGGAAAGACGAAATTGAACGCGGCCGCCGCGAGCAGGTATCCCGCCGCGTAGCCTTCCTGCAAAAGGCCCGAGAAGAATCCGCGCATCCGCGGCGACACCGCTTCCATCGCGAGCGATGCGCCAACGCCCCATTCGCCGCCCATCCCGATGCCGTACAGCGCGCGCAGAAACAGGAACCATCCGTAGCTCGGCGCGAGCCCGCTCAACACTTCGACGATTGAATAGAAGATGACGTCGACCATCAGCGGGATGCGGCGGCCGTAGCGATCCGCGACCCAACCGAAGATCAGCGCCCCGACCGGACGCATCGCGAGCGTCGCCGTGATCGTGAATGCGAGGTCAGGAATCGAGCGGTGAAAATCCTTTGCGACGCTCGGCAGCACGAAGACGAGAATGAAAAAGTCGAACGCATCGAGCATCCAGCCGAGAAAGCTCGCCAGCAGCGTATGCGCTGCTTCGTTGGAGGTGATTGTGCGCCTTGGCGCGGATGAGTTGGTCGGCGCGGCGGAGTCCATGGCGTGCAATGAATAGTCGATGCCGCCTCGTGAAAAAAGCATTCCTCAATGTATCTGTGGACTTCGCGGCGGCATCTCAATTGCAGAATCAATGAATGCATAGAACATCCGCAAGGAGATCAGTGCTATGAAATCAATCATTTCGATCACCGCTTCGGCGGCTTTTGTTCTCGGTCTCGCGCTTCCCGCGCTCGCAGGTCCGGTCGGTTTGGGACGCGCCCCAATAGCGAGTTCGTATCAGGCTCAGGAAGACCTCGCGATGCTGGCGAATGCTTCGGGCGAAGCCCAGGCCGCAGCGCAGGGCAGCAAGAATCATCTGCCGTTTGCCTATCGCAGCTACGACATCGACAAGCTGATCGCGAAGATTCAGAACGGCGAGCCGGTCACGCAGGCCCAGGTCGATCGAGCGTTACAGCCGATCGTTCTCAACTAACCGCTCCTCTGTCCGCCAGGGGCGAGGGTCTAATTTCATGGGCCCTCGCCCGCCCTCCCGCTTGAGTTGACGCTGCTTTCGGCGCGATAAATTTCCTGTGAAGTACGCGCTCTTCGCAGTGCTGGCGATCGGAGTCATCGGCGCACGAGCCGCGTGGGCACAGTACGACGACGATCAGAATCCCTACGCCGCCGACGCGCAGCAAATCGCACAAGTGCGTCAGGAGCATCTGGCGGAGTTGATGAAGATGCCGCACGTCCGCGGTGTCGCGACCGTAATCAACGATCGCGGCGAAGTGGTGCTCGCGGTTGAGGTGGACAGCCCCGATCACCTCGACGAAGTGAGCAGCAAAGTTCCATCCACGCTCGACGGCTTTCCGGTTGACGTTGAGGTACAACGCAACGCGGACCCACCTCCTCATCGTCATGCAGAGTCGCAACCGAATTAGTACTGTCGCGTGCGCACCGAAACAGAGAATTGCGCAGTATGGCGAAACAGCAAATGCGGCGGTGTGCCTGCGACTTTACACCACTATGCAGCGCCGTTAGTCTCGATCGCGTAATCGCTCGGACGCCGCCTTTCTCGAAGATCCAAGCTACTTTTCCGGCAGCGGGGTCTCCTGTTTGGACGCTTCCTGGCTGATGTTTGAAGGAGGACCTCGATGCCCACGAAATTGTACGTAGGCAATCTTGCCTACTCAGTTACGCAGCAGGATCTCGCCGATTTTTTTGCCCAGGCGGGTAAAGTCGAAAGCGCGGTCGTAGTGTCTGACAAGTTCTCCGGTCAGTCGCGCGGGTTTGGCTTTGTCGAGATGGCCGATCCAACCGAAGCGGCGGGAGCGATCGAGAAACTCAACGACCAAGATCTCAAGGGCCGCAAGATCAAGATCGACGAGGCGCGCAGCACCGGCGGTCCTCGCGGCGGCGGCGGTGGCGGCGATCGCAGACGCGGCGGTGGAGGGGGCTACGGCGGAGGTGAGCGCGGCGGCCGCGGCGGCGATCGTGGCGATCGCTGGTAAACAACTAGTCAACATTTCAGCTCTTTGACGATGGCGCGGGCGAGACCCGCGCCATTGCTGTTTTCACCGACTTTGTTTCCGCGCCGGAATCTGGAAAGGTGTCGCTCAAATTCGAGCGCCGTGAGGCTACGCCATGGAATTCGGGCTGAGTGAAGAACATCAGATGCTCAAGGATCTCGTTGCGCGCTTCGTGCGCGACGATCTGCTGCCGCTCGAGCCGGCAGTGCTCGTCCGCGAGGCGAACGGCGAAGGCGCCAAGCTGACGGACGAAGAGCGCGAACCGCTCGACGCCCGGTCGCGTGAGCTCGGGCTCTGGGGGCTCGATGCTCCCGCTGATGTCGGCGGATCCGATCTCCCTTCGACCGCGATGATCGGTGTCGAAGAAGAAATCGGCCGCACCGTGACGCCGTACGTGTTGCCGCCCGATTCGCCGAACCTGCGAATGCTGAGCGCGACCGTCAACGAGGATCAGCGCAAGCGCTATCTCGCGCCTTACGTCAGCGGCAGGACGATCTCGGCGATCGGAATCTCGGAGCCCGGCGCAGGCGCCGATCCCGCCGCGATGACGACGCGAGCGGTGAGGCAGGGCGACGAGTGGATCATCAACGGCCGCAAAATCTGGGTCAGCCGCGCAGCCGAAGCCGACTTTACGATCCTGATGGCGGTGACGGATCGCGTCGAAGGCTCACGCGGCGGAATCTCCGCGTTCCTTGTCGATAAGGGCACGCCGGGATTCAACGTGGTGCGGCGGATCCCGATGATTGGCGGCGCCTTCACCTACGAGATCGCGCTCGAGGATTGCCGCGTGCCGCATGCGAACCTGCTTGGCAAGCAGGGGCAGGGCTTCGCGCCGATGCAGCTGCGGCTATCGACGCGGCGCGTGCAGATGGCCTCGTGGTGCATTGGGCTTTCGCAGCGCTCGCTCGAAATGATGCTCGAGTACGCGCCGCAGCGCCGCACCTTCGGCGCGCCACTCTCGGAGCGCCAGGCGATCCAGTGGTGGATAGCAGACGCCGCGACGAAGATTCACGCTTGCCGGCTGATGACCTACGACGCCGCATGGAAGATCGATCAGGGCCGCGACGTGCGCAGCGAAATCTCGATGATCAAAGTCTTTGGCACCGAGATGGCGTGGGAAATCATCGATCATGCGATGCAGACCTTCGGTGCGATGGGCATGACCAAGGAACTGCCGCTGCAACTGATGGCGGGGATGGTGCGCAACATGCGGATCTATGACGGCCCGACCGAGGTTCATCGTTGGGTCGTGGCGCGCAACCTGCTGCGCCGCTGAGCGCGATCGCGCGCGGCGGCTGACTTACGCGGCGATGCCGCCGCTGCTATGCTGCTCTGCCGTGTTGAAAACATCTGGTGGTTCACAAGTACGCAGCGCCGTGCGCCGCTTTTGTCGCGCGGCTTTTCTTTCGTCTGTTCTTGCAATTGCCGTAGCGCCCGCACTCTCGAACGCGGCTGAAATCGGCACGCAGACGCTGCGCAATGTCGCCGGAATCGTCGCACACGAGGGCTCACGAACGGTGCAGGTCGGGACTGCGTTTTTCATCGCAGTGCCGAGCCAATCGGCGCCGGGACGATCGTTCGTTTACCTCGTGACTACCCATCACAATTTGCTCGACGAGAATGGCCACGCACGCTACGGCCTCAGGCTGAGCGTCGAGGACAAGCGCACCGGCGCGATGCGCGAAGAAGAATTGCCGCCCGAAAGCAAATGGATTCTCGATCCGCGTAACGCCAAGGCCGACGTCGCCGCGGTGCCGTTCAGTCCCGAAAACGCGAGCATTGCGCCGATTGCGTTGAGCTCGGTGATGGGCGCCGACGATCCTTACGCGCGGCCGGAAACCGGTGCGCAACTCTACTATCTCACCGCCGCGACCGTCGGTGTCACTAACAAACGCTTCGAGGCGCTGGCGCGCTTCGGCCATGTGTCGGTACCGCTTCCGGCGGAGACCGAAGTCATCGGCGCAGGCGTACAGGAACTTGCGCTGCTCGATGGCGGTACCGCGCCGGGATTTTCGAGCGGCGCTCCGGTCTTCGTCAGCGCAGGCCTACGCTTCGCCCTGTGGGGCATGATCGAGGCCAACTCCGCGGCGTCATCGGATCCGCTGTTCTCCGGCCTTGCCGGAGTGCTGCCGGCGCGCGTGATCGTCGAGACGGTGCGCACGATGGCATCGATCCAGGATAAGGCGCTCGGCGGCCCCGCCCCCGCGACCCCGCCTACGTCTCATTGATTCACGCCGTCAATCAGGGAGAATGGACACGGCGCAGGTGAATCTTGATTTCGCGTGCGCGGACGGATACCAAGGATAGTTCCGATCGCGCTCTGAGCGCTCCCCGGTAGCTCAGTCGGTAGAGCAGACGGCTGTTAACCGTCGGGTCGCTGGTTCGAATCCGGCCCGGGGAGCCAATTCTAAGTG
>DATJMX010000018.1 GCA_035508495.1 Candidatus Binataceae bacterium | reverse complement strand
CAGAGTTCTTGTAGAAGATGTAGAGCCTGTCAGCGGCTTGCGGTATTGGATTTTCCGGCGAGAACCCAAAAGGGCGTCGGCCTAGGCGGCCTGCTTCGCGCGTTCGGCGACAAAGCGCTGGAGCTCCTCGGCTTTGAATCGGACGTAATGGCCCAATCTGATCGATGGGAGAGTGTCGAGACGCACCTGCTCTCGGACCCACGACTCGGGCACGTCGAACAACTCCACGACCTGCAGAGCGCTCAGGAGCGCGCTCTCGCCATTCTTTCCGTTAGAAGCGCCACCCGATGGCTCAGCATCATCGAGAGCAGGGTGCCTTCGAGGGTCTTCAGCGCCGCTACGCGGCCCGTCCAGATAGGAGAAGTCTCAGCCCTGGAACGAACGCTCCTTGGCCTCCCGCAGCAATCGCTCGGCACGGGAAATGCCAAATTATTTACAATTGTCCTGCGCTTTGGGTACTGGCGTCATTCGGTCAAAAGACGCCACTGTGGGGCTGAAATGACGCCACTTTTCATGGGGCCTCGTTCATACCTCGACGGCATCAGTTTGGTAGGGGCAGTAATCATGTCGGATCATTCTTGGCGCGGAGATCGATGGCAACATCCTCGCATATCTGTGATTGGCGACGCTCTTCGAGATCGTCCGACCTGACAAAGCGCAGCAAGCCAAAGCCCGCGCATTTTTGTCCGTTCCGCTCTACAAAGCGATTTACGAAAAGTACAAGGGGCGGCTACTAGGTGGCAACGCCGTGCTCGAACAAGACATGGTTGACCTTGGCGTTGCCGAGAAACAAAAGGCGCGTGCGCGACAAGGATTTCAACGCTCAGCAGAACAGGCAAAACTGGGCAGGGATCGACTTGTGTTGCCTGCGGGTGTATCTCTCGATTCGAGGCCAACTCCATCGAACGGGGAGAAAGGTCGAAAGATGGAACACCAACAGCAGCCGCAATTCACGCCGTCAGGCGATGTGAATCCCGTCCTTTCATTCCTACTGAAATCGCTTCCACCGAGCGGGTCCGATTGGCCGCAAGATGCACGTCAGCAATGGATGCGGATGCTCGAACTAGCGCTGGATGAGATGTACAAGCGTTCGGGCGAATGAACGCTCGCCACGCAGCCGCGCTCGCGCTGCTATTACTAGTCGCATCAATGGTCGGTTGCGAAAGGCGGAAACCTTTCTGGCTAATGATGATGCCGCCAGTGCAGGAAGGTCAGCTTGAACTGAACGCTCCAATGATGAGTTGGAGTCCGAATGGCCTCTTTGGTTCGTTTTCAGAGTGTGAGCAAGCGCGAAAGGCAGCAGCCGCATTCAGTGTGAAACAAGCCCAACAAATGTTTGGGAAAATGTTCAAAAACTTTAGCGAAGCACAAATCAAAGGCGCGATGGGCGTAATGTCGAATGCGGTCTGTATTGCGTCTGACGATCCCCGCCTCGCCAAATGAAGCCACCCGCATTTCAAAAGACGCCACTTACATCTGATCACGCTGAAATGACACCAGTACCGCGCTTTGGCCAGCCTTGTTTTCAAGTCGCCGTGCGGCTTCGGTCCTCACGCGCCTCGCTGGCTAGCAGGATTAATGGAGGGCGCGTCGGCCACCGATGCTGTGTCGCCGACGGAAGGCAGCCAACTTCGCTCGGTTGCCGCAGGTCTTCATACTGCACCAGCGGCGCTGCCGGTTCCTCGCGATCTCAAGGAAGAAGAGCCCGCAAGTCGGATTCGCGCAGCGCTTGATCCGAATTCAGTTCATGATTGCAGAGCAGATCGCTCGCCGACTCGGCGATCGGCGTCAGCAATTGGCTTGGCCGGTCCAGTCGCCGGCGAAATTCCTGAGTGAAACCGCTTTTGGTTCGGACTAGCTCCGAACAGCCCTCGCGCTGGGAGAGAAATCGGTTAATCGCGCTTACCGTCTTCGGTTCTTAATGCACAGCCAGAAACTCAGGCGCGTTCAAAAGTGTTGCGCTACCTGAGATCGTCAACCGTGGGGCCGCGTTGCCCGTGGCATTTCCATTGAATGCGACCAGGCTCGAGGGCGCGATGAAATTGCCCACCCACAGGCGACTTAAGTTGTCGAATGCGATACCGAGCGGCGAGTTCAGTCCGGTCGCTGGCCCCTCGATAGTGCTCGCCGGCGCGACGTCACCGTCGGAACCCTTGGCGAACACCAGGATCTGATTCGCATTTCCGTTTGCGACGTAGAGATCACCGTTGGGCGCGAATGCCAGTCCCGCGGGTGAATTCAGCATGGTGTTGGCCCCGCTGATCGATGCGATCGGCGCGACATTGCCGTCGGCGTCGGAGGCAAACTCGTATATCGCACTATTGCCCGAGTCGGTGACCCAGATGTCATTGCTTCGGTCGATAGCCACGCCGAAGAGAGTCATGAACTGAGTATTGCTACCGGAAATCGCGGCGCTCGGCGCGATATTTCCGGATGCATTGGGCGGAAATTTCAAAATCAAGAGATTCGTTATGATGTTAGTCATAACGATGTTGCCTTGGCGGTCCACGGCAATGCCGGCGCAGTTGCTGATCATCGTGTTCGAGCCGGCGATCGTCGAGATCGGCGCCACATCTCCGTTTGCGTCATGGGCGAAGCGAGCTATCAGTCCCGATCCATCGCAGACAAGAATGTCGCCGTCACGCTCGACGGCAACTCCGCGAGGCGTATTGAGTTGCGTATCGGGACCGCCGATCGTCGCGATCGGGGCGACGTCGCCGTTATCGCGATTCGTATATTCCGTGACGTTCTCATTGAAGACATTGGGGACGTATATCGTCTGGATAGGAGCGAACGGTGGTCCGCCACTTGAGCCGCCGCATCCGCCGCTCGCAATCGCGATCGCCGCGACGAACCCTGCCAACATCAATCGCTCGATCTTCATCGTGTCCTCCCGTGTTCCGCTCAGCGACTCCCCAAATCAGTTGGCGGATGAACCTACTCAAAAAGATTACGAGAGTAAACGTCGAGCAGCCGCGGAGGGCACGGTGCTTAACTTTCGCCGCTATTGACGGCGCCGCCGCCCTGCCCGCTTCCGCCTTGCGAAGGATCGCGGCCGAGAGCGCGCAGGGCGCGACGCACCATGAAGTTGCGCGGATCGATGTCGTAGGCGCGCTCGAGGTACAGGATCGCGGACGCCGCCCGTTGCAGACGCGCCGCGCATTTCGCCATCGCCAGCAACATCTCGACGTTGTCGGTGCCCTGGAACTCGCGCGCGCGTTTCAACGTGGCGAGCGCCTCGGCCCATTTCTCGGTCTCGACCAGAGATAGCCCCAGTCCGAGCATTGCATCGGCGTTCAATGGATCGATATCGAGCGCTTCGCGATACATCGATTGTGCGTTGCGCTTCGCGCCCTTGCGATGAAGATCCGCGGCAGCCGACGCGAGGTGATTTGACTCGTCGCGCCATCCGCGCGACTCGAGGTCAACGGCGATCTCCTCATAAGAGATTTCCGCCTTCAGAATTCGCACCCGCGGCCCGAAATAGTCGCGGAGTCTTGCGATGATTCGATCCGAGATCGCCGCGGGATCCTCGAGGAAGATGAGGCCGATCGGATCGCCGACATGGTCGTCGCGCCGCAGCACCAGCGTGCGCTTGTGCCAGACCCTTGAGGCCGGGCGCGGCGATTTCGATTGATCGTCAGACTCGCTCATTGGGATCGAACAGCTTTCCATATTCGTCGAGCGCGAAGCGATCGGTCATGCCCGCGATATAATCCGCGACCGCGCGCGCCACCGTCTCGCCGTCGCGCTCGGCGCGCTCCAGCACATGCGCCGGCATCTGCCGCGGTTCCGCCATGTAAGCATTGAAGAGTTGCGCGAGCACCCGAGCTGCCTTCTCCGTCATCCGGCTCACGCGATAATGCCGATAGAGCCGCTCCGCCATGATTTGCTTGAGCTCTGCCACCTTCGGCGTCATCACAGGGCTGAAGGTCGCGATCGCGCGTCCTGCCTTACGTATGTCTTCGAGGCTCCCAATCGCGGCGTGCTCGATTTCGTCGGCGATCGCGCGCATCAGGTCGGTTGACATAGCGTCGATCATCCTGATGACCGTCTGATAGCGAAGGACCCGCGGCTCGGCTCCCGGCGTTGCCTCGCGCGCCGCCTCCGCCGCTTCGCGATAGAGCGCGGAGCGAGAGAGATCGTCGGCCGTGAGCATTTGCGCCTTCACGCCGTCATCGACATCGTGCGCGAGGTACGCGATTTCATCGGCCAGATCGACGATCTGCGCCTCGAGACATGGATACGTCGAAGGATCGAACTGCTGCGCCGCGAGCCGGCCATGAAAATGCGAATGCTTGACGATCCCCTCGCGCACCTCGAACGTCAGGTTGAGACCGCGGAAGCCCGGGTAACGAATCTCGATCCAATCCACGGTGCGAAGGCTCTGCGCGTTGTGATCAAAGCCGCCATGCGGCTTCATGAGATCGTTGAGGACTTTCTCGCCCGCATGACCGAACGGCGTGTGCCCGAGATCGTGCGCCAGCGCGACTGCCTCGGCCAGCACCTCGTTGAGTCCGAGCGCGATGGCGATCGTGCGCGTGATCTGCGCGGCCTCGAGCGTGTGCGTCAGCCGCGTGCGATAGTAGTCGCCTTCGTGATTCACGAAGACTTGCGTCTTGTACTCGAGGCGGCGGAAAGCTGCCGAATGGATGATGCGATCGCGATCGCGCTGGAACGCCGTGCGCATCGGATGCTCGAGCTCGACGAAACGGCGCCCGCGGCTGGCCCGCGAGTGCATCGCGTAAGGCGCCAGCGTGTGCGCTTCAATTTCCTCCAGCTCCTGCCTCGTCCGCAGCATCGTCGCGGCCATTCCGGCGTGACACGCCGATGCTATCACGGGTCACGCTGAGCCCCAATGACCCGTGATTCGCCGGTCAACAGCTTACCTGGGCACAACTACGGCACTCGCGCGCCACTTCATCTCGCGCGCCGTCATCCCTATACTTCGAGGCGGGGTTGATGCTTGTGCGGTGGAACCTGTATCGCGGATTGGCCGCGTGGGTTGGGCTCGCGGCACTTTTAACGCTCTCGGCGTGCTCGACGAGCGTCGCCCCTCTTCCGTATGAGACGATTCCACCGCCGACCACCACATCAATCCAGCCCGGAGCGAAATCGATCGTCGGCGTCGCATCATGGTATGGCCCCGGCTTCGACGGCCATCGCACATCTACTGGCAGTATCTACGATCAGGAAGAAATGACTGCCGCGTCGGAACTCTTCGCACCGGGAAGCCGCGTGATGGTCACGAATCTCAACAACGGCAAGAGCGTTGAGGTCACCATCACGGACCATGGCCCATATAAGAAGGGCCGCAAGATCGATCTGTCACACAAAGCCGCCGCGGTCATCGGCATGATCGGTCCCGGCACCGCGCGGGTGCGAATCGACCTCGTGAGCGCGCCCGCGGGCTCGCGTCCGGTGGGCTCGATGCCGGAGTTTTTCGTCCAGGTCGGATCGTTCAGCAACCAGGCCCACGCGTTAAGTGTGCGCAACAGGATTGCCGCGTATTTCAACGACGTTCGCATCAATCAGGTTGATGCAGGTGCGAACCGATACTACCGTGTGCGCATGGGCGCATTTGCATCCCGCCATGAGGCTGAGGCCCGCGCGGCGGACACGTCGCGGCTCGGAATTCACGTCGTGATTGTTTGTGAATGAGAATTCGGTTTCGCGCTAAGCGCAGCAGGCTGACGTTCGCCGCGTTGGCGCTCGGCCTCTTCGGCTGCAGCTACGCGATCGTCCAAAATGATCAAATCAATCAGCAGAAGTCGGCCGAGGTCGAGGCCGGCATCCAGAAAATCCGCCAGCTCAACTTCAAGACTCCCGTGCCGATGGTCGTGAAGACCCGCGACCAGGCTGAGCAAATGATGGAGGCTGATCTCGCGCGCGACTATAGCGACGAGCAATTCGAGGTTGACGGCATCGCGGGCTCGCTGGTCGGTCTCTACCCGCCCGGTATCGACCTCAAAGCCGCCTCGCTCAGTTTGCTGAAATCGCAGGTCGCGGGATTTTACGATCCACACGGCAAGGAGATGGTGCTGGTTGAAGGCGGCGACGACGCGGGACTCGTCAATGGCACCAAGGAATTTCTCGCCCAGCGCGACGTGATCGGCGAGATGCTGCTGGCGCATGAGCTGACGCACGCGCTGCAGGACCAGAACTTCGGCCTCGAGCAAAGTCTCGACAAGTACAAGAACAATGACGATCGCGAGCTCGCGCTGAAATCTGTCGCCGAGGGCGATGCGATGATTGCGGGCTACGCTTACGTCTGGAACCGGATGGACACCAGCGTCGCCGACTCTCTCGCCGACAATCTACAGAACCTGTCGAGTGTCTTCGCATCGCAAGCGCGCAACGCTCCCGAAGGCCTCGCCGCGCCGCTGGTTTTTCAATACTCGCAAGGAACTCGTTTCGTCGCCGAAGCATATCGGCGCGGGGGATGGAACGCGGTCAACAAGTTGTACACTAATCCGCCTCAATCGACACATCAGATAATCCATCCGACATTCTACTTCGATCGGCCTGAGCCACCGCTCGAGATCTCGCTGGGCGGCTACAACACGGTCATGGCCGGCTGGAGGAAGGCCGACCAGGACACCTATGGCGAACTCCTGTTGCGCGTGATCCTCGAGCGGAACCTCGGCAAGCATTCGACCGACGTCGCCGTGAGCGCGCAATGGGCCGGCGATCAGATGATCATCCTGAAACAGGGCCGCGGCATCACCGTGATTTGGATGCTCGCGTTCCAGGATGCGTACAACGCCAGCCACTTCGCCGTCGTCTACGAGGGAATCCTCGACCGCCTGCTCGGCGATGCGACGGTGCATCGCATCGACTATCGCGGCAGCGACGTGCTCGTCATGATCGGCGAAGGCGCGAACTACTTTACTGACCTCGAGCCGACGATCTGGAAGGAAACGACGATCAACGGCGCGCACTCCGCCGCGAAGCTGCAGTCGGCTGATTCCGACCCGCCCGAGTCCTAGCCTACGTCGCCTAAGCTAAAGCCGAGGCGTAGCATCGCGCGCACCGCATCGCGCACTGCGGCAGAGTCGGGTGCTTCGAGGCGCGGATCGCGCTCCAGCCACTCCGCGGCCATCGCCCGAGCACGCTCGATCACCGAAAAATCGTGCACCATATGGAGAAAGCGCAGCGGCAAGGCTCCTGCCTGACGCGCACCGAAAAGATCGCCTGGACCGCGCATCCGCAGATCCGCCTCGGCGATCTCGCGCCCGCTCGCCGCACGCCGCATCATATCGAGACGCGCGAGTGCGGCGTCGTCGGCGTCGTTGGATGCCACCAGGATACATCGCGAAGGCGCGGCGCCGCGCCCCACCCTGCCGCGCAACTGATGCAATTGCGCGAGGCCGTAGCGCTCGGCCGCGTCGATCACGATCACGGTCGCTTCCGGCACATCGATACCGACTTCGACGACCGTGGTTGAGACCAGCACGTCGAGCGCGCCATCGCGGAACGCACGCATTACGTGATCCTTCTCGGAGCCGCGCATCCGGCCGTGCATCGTGCCGATCTTCGCCCCACGCAGCGCGCCAGCCAGGCGTGTCGCCGTCTGCGCGACAGACTTGGCCTCGTAATCATCGCTTTCGATCAACGGAACGACGTAGTATGCGCGTCCACCGTGGGCGATCTCTTCGCGCAGCGATTCATCCACTTGCGGAATTTGCGCTTCGCGATAGAGCTCAGTCGAGATCCGCGTGCGACCCGGCGGCATTTCATCGAGAATTGACAAATCGAGATTCGCGAATAGCGTCATCGCGAGGCTGCGCGGAATCGGCGTCGCGGTCATCAGCAGCACGTTAGCCGTGGGGCCCAGGTCCTTCAGCCGCGCGCGATCGAAGACGCCAAAGCGATGCTGTTCGTCGATGATCCCCAGTCCCAGCCTCGCGATCTTCACACGCTGTTGGATAAGGGCCTGCGTTCCGAACGCGACTGCGATACGACCGCTGGCAAGATCGCGCAACGTCGTTTGGCGCTCCGCACCAGCGACGCGTCCCGTGAGCAGCGTGCTACGGACGCCGAGGTTGCCGCACAGACGCGCGAAGGTTCGATAGTGTTGCTCGGCCAGAAGCTCCGTCGGCGCCATCACCACTGCCTGGAAACCATTCTCGATGGCTCTCAGAGCCGCCCAGAACGCGACCACGGTTTTGCCGCTGCCGACATCGCCCATCAGCATGCGATTCATCTGGGTCGGCTTTGCGAGGTCGGCGGCGATTTGTTCGATCGCGGCGCGCTGCGCGTTGGTCGGCGCGAACGGAAGCGTCGATAGGAATTTGCTTGTTACGTTCTTGCCGCTTTTGAGCTCCGCGCCAGCGCGCCTTTGCGAACGACGATGCTCGATCGCGAGCGCAGTCTCGAACGCGAAGAGTTCATCCAGCGCGAGCGCGCGATGAGCCGGCGAGTCTTCCATCTGCAGCGAAGTCGGATCCGCGTCATCTGGCGGCTGATGCAGGTACGCGAGTGCATCGCCAACCGTCATCTGATCGCGGCGAAGCTCCGCTGGTATCGAGCATGGTACGGTGCGGGCAACTTCAGAGATTGCCCTGGCGACGATCGAGGCGAACGTCCGCTGAGTAATCTGCGCGGGCAGCCGGTACACCGGACGAATCGGCGCCGGTGTCTCCTCGTCGAGCGCGATCACGTCCGGATGAACGATTTCAATTCCACCCTCGGCCGTGGCCGTAACGCGTCCGCGCAGAAGCACGCGGCGCCCGCCTGGCAAGTAACCGCGCATGTAAGAAGGCAGGTTGAACCAGACCACGCGAATCTTGCCTGTAGCGACAGCGATCGTCCCCGAAGCGAGCCGCCGCCAGCCGCGGCCGCGCATTGGACGCTCCTCGATCTTGCCGAGCTCGCCTTCGATGATCGCGATAACGCCGGGCTTGAGATTCTCGGGCGCCGTTCTCTCGCGCCAGTCCTGGTACCGGGTGGGAAGATGAAAGATCAGATCGGCGACTGTCGCCAGGCCCCGCTCCAGTAGCGCCTCGGCGCGTTTGGGCCCAATCCCCTTCAAGTTGACGAGCGGAGTCGCGAGCGTGATTCGCAAGTCTGGCGGCGCGGGATTATTCATCTCTGATCGCCGCGCGCCGGCGCGCGCCAGTCGATCAGGCGCGATGATAATCCTGCAGCGAGCGAACTTCGAGCGGCTGCGTCTTAAGCGCGCGGATACCCTGCACGCCGGCGTTGGCCCCCGACATCGTGGTGAAAAATGGAAGGCGAAGTTCGAGCGCGGTGCGGCGAATCGAAAACGAGTCGGCGGTGCCCGAGGAATCCGGAGTGTTGATCACCATCGCAATCCGCCCCTCTTTCATCGCATCGACAATGTGCGGACTGCCCTGCAGCACCTTGTTGACTGTCTGACACTCGATCCCAAGCTTGTTGATATACTTCGCGGTGCCTCCCGTCGCGATCAGATTGAAGCCCATGTCCTTGAGGCCGCGCACAATCGGCTCGAGGTGCGGCTTGTCGTCGTCGCGCACGCTGATGAAAACCAGGCCCTGCGCCGGCAGGTTGGACGACGCGCCAAGCTCCGCTTTGGCAAACGCCATCGCGAACGACGAGTCGATGCCCATCACCTCGCCGGTCGATTTCATCTCCGGACCAAGAATCGTATCGACTCCCGGGAAGCGGCCGAACGGAAAGACCGATTCCTTTACGGCGACGTGCTTGGGCACCCGCTCAGATGTAAAGCCCAACTCAGTGAGTTTCTTGCCCGCCATCACGAGCGACGCCAGTTTCGCCAGCGGCACGCCGATCGCCTTGCTCACGAAGGGGATCGTACGCGAGGCGCGCGGATTCACTTCGAGGATGTACACGTCGTTGTTGAAGATCGCGTACTGCACGTTAATGAGGCCGACGACGCCGAGCTCGCGCGCCAGCATCCGAGTCTGGCGCATCAGCTCGTCCTGCATCTCCTTGTTGAGCGTGTTGGGCGGGAGCGCGCACGCGCTGTCGCCCGAGTGAATTCCGGCGTGCTCGACGTGCTCCATGATTCCGCCGATGACGACGGTCTCGCCGTCCGAAATCGCATCGACATCAACTTCGGTGGCGCCCTGCAAATAGCGATCGACGAGCAACGGATGCTGCTCGGAGGCCTGCAGAGCCAGCGTGACATATCGGCGCAGCGAAGCCTCGTCGGGAATCACTTCCATCGCGCGGCCGCCGAGAACATACGACGGGCGAATCAAAACCGGATAGCCGACCCGCGCGGCTCCCGCGACTGCTTCATCGAGACCGCGCGCGAGAATCCCGAGCGGCTGGCGCAGGTTGAGCTTCTCCACGACGGCGTTGAAGCGCTCGCGATCCTCGGCGCGATCGATCGCGTCGGGACTGGTACCGAGAATTTTGACTCCCGCCTTCGAGAGCGGCACTGCAAGCTTGAGCGGCGTCTGGCCGCCGAACTGCACGATCACGCCCAAGGGCTTCTCGCGCTCGGCGATCGCAAGAACGTCTTCGTAGGTCAGCGGCTCGAAATACAGCCGATCGGAAATATCGTAGTCGGTCGAGACGGTCTCGGGGTTGCAGTTGACCATGATGGTCTCGAAACCGGCTTCCTTGAGCGCGAGGCTCGCGTGCACGCAACAGTAATCGAACTCGATACCCTGCCCGATTCGATTCGGACCGCCGCCCAGGATCATTATCTTGCGACGATCCGTCGGCGGCGCCTCATCCTCGCCCTCGTAGCTCGAATAAAGGTAGGGAGTGAAAGCCTCGAACTCGGCGCCGCAGGTATCAACTGCTTTGTACGCCGGCATGACACCCGCTTCGCGGCGCGCCCTTGCGATCGACGCCTCGTTGCTCTTGCGCAGATCGGCAATACGCCGGTCCGAGTATCCTGCGGGCTTGAACTCGCGGAAAAACTCCGGCGTCAGCGGCTCCGAAGCGACACGCTTCTCAAGGTCGATAACATGGGCGATCGCATCGATAAACCACGGGTCAATCTTGCTGAGATCGTGCACCTGGGACGGCGAAATACCGAGCCGAAGCGCATCGGCAAGATGAAAAAGGCGATGGCTGCTGGCGGTCGCCACGTTCTTGCGAAGCTCCGCGAGCATCGCGTCGGTCGGAGGCTCCGAAAGACGGCTGTCGAGCCCGAAAGTTCCGATTTCGAGCGAGCGCAGCGCTTTTTGCAGCGATTCCTTGAAGGTGCGGCCGATCGCCATGACCTCGCCGACGGACTTCATCTGCGGGCCCAACTCGTCGGCAGCGCCGCGAAACTTTTCGAAGGTGAAGCGCGGAATCTTGGTTACGACGTAATCGATGGTCGGCTCGAAACACGCCGGTGTTTTTTTCGTAATGTCGTTGGCAATCTCGTCGAGCCGGTAGCCGACCGCGAGCCGCGCCGCGATCTTTGCAATCGGAAAGCCTGTCGCCTTCGAAGCAAGCGCCGAGCTGCGCGACACGCGCGGATTCATCTCGATCACGACCATCCGTCCGGTCTTTGGGTCGATCGCGAACTGGATGTTCGACCCTCCCGTATCGACGCCGATCTCGCGAATGATGCGCAGCGCCGCATCGCGCATCACCTGGTATTCCTTGTCGGTGAGCGTCTGCGCAGGCGCGACGGTAATCGAATCTCCCGTATGCACGCCCATCGGATCGAGGTTTTCGATCGAGCAGATGATGACAACATTGTCGGCCATGTCGCGCATCACCTCGAGCTCGAACTCCTTCCATCCCTCGACGGACTGCTCGATGAGAACCTCGTGATTGGGCGACTGGTCGAGGCCGTAGGCGACTTTGGCCCGGTATTCGCCGGCATTGCGCGCGATCGATCCGCCAGTTCCGCCAAGCGTGCGCGAGGGGCGGATGATGAGCGGGATTCCTATCTCCTCGGCGATGCGATCAGCGTCTTCAAGCGAATGTGCGATTGCCGAGCGCGGTACTTCGAGTCCGATGTTGAGCATCGCCTGCTTGAACAGGTCGCGATCCTCGGCCTTTTTGATGGCGGGCAGCTTGGCGCCGATCAACTCGCAGTTGTATTTCTCCAGGACGCCCGCCTCGGCGAGCGCGATCGCGAGATTGAGCGCGGTCTGTCCGCCGACCGTGGGCAGCACGGCGTCGGGACGCTCGCGCTCGATGATCCGCGTCACCGCTTCGACGGTCATTGGCTCGATATACGTCCGATCGGCAAGCTCCGGATCGGTCATGATGGTGGCGGGATTCGAATTGATCAGGATCAGCCGCAGGCCTTCTTCGCGAAGCGCCTTGACCGCCTGGGTTCCCGAATAGTCGAACTCGCAGGCCTGGCCGATGACGATCGGGCCCGAGCCGATGAGCAATATCGATTTCAGATCTTTGCGAAGCGGCACTTTACAATCCGAAGTCCGGCGAGATTTGCGATACGGTTGTTGACATCGAGTTAAGCACGCGCCCCCGCGGTTTCATCGGCGATGATTCGTTCGAGCGTCTCGGCGCCGAAGCGCGGGAAGGCCTCGACCATCCGGCGGAAGCGGCGAAACAGGTAGCTCGAATCGTGCGGGCCCGGGGAGGCCTCGGGATGATACTGCACCGAGAAAAACGGCGAACCGATTCCGCGAAGTCCCTCCACGGTTTTGTCATTCAGATTCAGGTGCGACAGCTCCGCCTTGCCGTTTAGCGAATCGGTATCGACCGCGAAGCCGTGATTCTGCGAAGTGATTTCCACGCGCTGCGTGCGCAGATCCATCACCGGATGATTCGCACCGTGATGGCCGAAATCGAGCTTGTAGGTCGTCCCGCCGAGCGCGAGTCCGATCATCTGATGCCCAAGGCAAATACCGAATACCGGTTTCCTACCCAGCAGGCCGGCAACGGCCTTGTACGCATATGGCAATGCGGCGGGATCGCCGGGGCCGTTTGACAAAAAGATACCGTCAGCTTCCTGCGCGAGGATTTCTTCGGCGGTCGAGACCGCGGGCATGACTTTGACGCGAAAACCGTTGCCGACGAGGCGGCGCAGGATGTTGTGCTTGATGCCGTAGTCGAGCGCGACGATGAGCGGCGCATCGAGCATCTGCTCCGTGCTCGCATGGCGATAGCCGTGTCCGAGTTCCCAGTCGCCGACGTTCCAGTCGTAAGGCTTGGCGCAGCTTACTTCCCTCACCAGATCGCGTCCGACGAGGCCCGGCGATGCCTTGGCCCTGGCGATGAGCGAAGCGGGATCGAGATCGACGCTGGAGATGACGCCCTCCTGCGCGCCGTGATCGCGCAGATGACGCACCAGCGCACGCGTGTCGATGCCCTCGATACCGACGACACCGGCCTCTTCGAGGTACCTGCCGAGCGGCATCTCGGAGCGCCAGTTCGAGGGACGCTCCCAATACTCGCGGACGATAAATCCTTCAGCAAAGACGCGTTGCGACTCGGCGTCCTCGCGGTTGACTCCGACGTTGCCGATTTCGGGATAGGTCATGCACACGAGCTGCCCGCGATACGACGGGTCGGTCAGCACTTCCTGGTACCCGGTCATCGCGGTGTTGAAGACCACTTCGCCGACCGTCTCGCCGATCGCGCCGAAGGCGCGACCGCGAAAGATGCGGCCGTCGGCGAGCGCCAATATCGCTTCGCGCCTGCTCATTTAGGGCGTCTTTTTCCTCCCGTCAAAAACAATTGCGCCGTCAACAATAGTCAAAATCGCGCGGCCATGGAGCCGAGTCCCTGAGAACGGAGTGTTACGACTCTTTGATAAAAACTTTTCCGGCGCCACGATCCACTCGATGTCCGGATCGATTAGCGCGATGTCCGCCGTGTCGCCGATCGCAAGCGCACCACGATCCAATCTAAGCAGCCGCGCCGGATTTGTCGCCATCATCTGAACCATTCGCGATGCACCGATGATCCCGCGGCGAACGAGATCGAGCGCTAGACCGAGCGAAGTCTCGAGGCCGACGACGCCGTTGGCCGCCTGCTGGAATATTTCGGCAAGGTCGTGCGTCAGATGCGGCGTCGGCGTATCGGGACCGAACATCGCGGCCAGGTGATCCATCTGCTTGGAGCGCGGATCGTGCGGCGCGTGATCGGTCGCGATCATGTCGATCGTGCCGTCGGCCATCGCCTCGTGCAGCGCTTCCACGTCGCGCGCATTGCGCAGCGGCGGATTCATCTTCGCGTTCGGGCCCCAGGTCAACACGGCGCTGTCGTTGAGCGCGAAGTGATGAGGCGTCACCTCGCAACTGACCTGCGCGCCGCTCCGGCGCGCGGCACGGATGAGCGCCAGCGAGTCGGCGGTTGAAACGTGCGCGACATGAACCGGAGCGCCGGCTCCAAGCGCAATGCTGAGATCGCGACGCACCCGAGCGCTCTCAGCGGCGTCGGAATAACCGGCAACGCCGAGGCGCTTTGAAACTTCGCCGGCATTGACGGCGCCGTTGCAGGAAAGACCGCGATCCTCTTCGTGAAGAGAGATCGCCATGCCCAGAGCCTTGCTCGCATCGAATGCGCGCGACAGCAGCGCGAGATCATCGATTGGAATTCCGTCGTCGGAAAAGAGGCGGGCACCCGCCGCTGCCATCGCATCGAAATCAACCAGCTCCTTGCCCGCGAGCGCTTTGGTGACGGCAGAAACCGGAACAAGCCGCGATGCGCCAACCTCGCGCGCGCGCTCGAGCATGTAGCGCGTAATCTCGGGAGTGTCATTCACCGGCGAAGTGTTCGCCATCGCCGCGACGGTAGTGAATCCGCCGGCGGCAGCGGCGCGCAGACCGCTCGAAATATTTTCCTTCTCGGGAAAGCCGGGATCGCGCAGATGCACGTGCGGATCGATCAAGCCTGGAACGACCCACAGACCCTTCGCGTCGATCACGGTCGCATCGCCGGGGGACGAGACCGCGCCAGGGTCGTCGAGCGCTTCAACCACGCCGTCGTGAACCAGAAGATCCATTACACCATCGATGCCGTTGGCCGGATCGATCACTCGGCCGGATTTCAACAAAATCGCACTCACGTTGCCGCTTCAGACTCCTTGAGCGGTTCGACCATCGAATAGATCATCACCTTATCTTGCGACTTATGTCTCGCGTCGGCTCCAGGAGCCGTCAGGCGGACCTGCACGCGCTCCGTGCGCGAAGTCGGGATATTCTTGCCGACGTAGTTGGGGCGAATCGGCACCGCGCGATGACCGCGATCGATCAAGACCGCGAGCTTCACGCTGGCAGGCCGCCCGAGCTGCCACAGCATCGTCATCGCGCGCTGCACGGTCCATCCGCTGTTGATGACGTCGTCGACGATCACGATCGTGCGATCCGCGGCGCTGAATTCCTCGGTGGCATCGATCGGACGAATCGGATCGCTCGAGCTGTACACGTCGACCGCCGCGCACGGCGGACGAATCCCGGTCTTCTTCTGGATGAGCTCGCGCAGTCTGATCGCAAGCAGCGCGCCGTGGCTCACGACGCCGACGATCGCGACGTCAGCAAGATCCGGCAGGTCGGCGATGATTTGATCGGCGAGCGATTCGACGGCGTTCGAGATTTCGCCGCCCTTCATGATCTCGCGCTGCGGTCCGCGCTTGTACGGCTCGAAGCCGTGCTCCTCTGCCTGCTTGACGCTTTCGAAAACGGCGAGCGAGCCTTCCGCGATCCACTGGCGGACGTAGCCATGGAGCGCCTGGTCGAAGCGGTAGTACCGATGCGAGCGCGTATGGCCAACGAATTCGACGCGCACTTCACGCTCGCAATAGTCGCAGCGCAGATTGAGCGCATCGGGATCGATGCTGCGCGCCTGCTTGAAGCGTGGACGCAGATACAGTCCTTCAAACCGCGTGATGCAGTTGGCGTTGGCGCATCGCGGCGCCGCCTCGGTGCGAAAACGAATCGCAGCCGCCTCGCCATCGGCGCCGATGCGTTTTTCCGCGCGCTTGGTGTTTTCGATCATCCACGCGATGAGCGCCATGCGGACCGGCACACCCGCCGCTGCCTGCTGGAAATAGATTGCGCGCGGATCCTCGTCGAGCTCGTACGCGAGCTCGTTGGTGCGCGGCAGCGGATGCATCACGACGGCTTCCTGTGTGCGGCTGGTCTTGAGCGCGCGCGCATCGAAGCGCACGTAGTTGTCAGTCGCGGCTTCCTTACTGCCGAGGCGTTCTTTCTGAAGGCGCGTGACGTAGAACGCATCGAGCGCCGCGGGCGGCTCGCCCGCGGGCGCGCGTCCTCCAGCCGAAGTATCTCCCGTGAAGAGTGCCATCTGATGCGGTCCGCTGGGAGTCAGATAGAGCGCGTCGAGCCCGCCCGCGAGCGACTTCAGCTCGTCCATCGTCACGGTCGAGAAGCTGTAGCTGCGCTCGGCGGCGAGGCGATCGAGCACGTACTCGGGAACATTCATGCCGGCCTGCGGCACGGCGACGATATTCGCGCCGAAGCGGGCGAGCGCATAGATCAGCGAATGTACCGTGCGGCCATACTTGAGGTCACCGCACAGCGCGACAGTCAGACCCTTCAGATGGCCTTTCTTTTTCTTCAGGATGTAGAGATCGCAGAGGGTCTGCGTGGGATGCTCGCGGCTGCCGTCGCCCGCGTTGATGACGGGACAGGTCGCGTACTCCGCGGCCACGCGTGCGGCGCCATCGTGCGGATGCCGCAGCACGATCACGTCGGCATAGTTGCTGACGACGCGCACGGTGTCGGCGAGACTCTCGCCCTTGGCGGCGGAACTCGCGTGCATGTCAGCGGAGCTGATCACCGAGCCGCCGAGGCGATGCATCGCGGATTCGAAACTGAGCCGCGTGCGTGTCGACGGCTCGTAAAAGAGCGTCGCCATCACGAGATTGCCAGCGGCGCCAAGCGTTTTACCCTCTTCGAGACCGCGCTCAAGCTCCTCGGCGATCTCGAAGATGCGCTCGATCTCGGCGGTCGAAAGATCCTCGATTGAAACGATGTCCAGTTTCGTAAGGCGTGGCATCGTTATTTTCGCTCTCCGATTACCACTGCGTCCGCACCGTCGATTTCAGATAGGCGCACGTAAACGCGCTGGCCGCGTGGGGCGGGAATGTTCTTGCCGACATAGTCGGCGCGGATCGGCAATTCATGCTCGCCGCGATCGACGAGCACCGCGAGCTGAACCGATTCAGCACGGCCGAGATCGGTTATCGCATCGAGCGCGGCGCGCACCGTGCGCCCGGTATAGAGGACATCGTCGACGAGCACGACGGTCTTGCCATCGAAGACGAAAGGAATGTCGCGGCCGAGCAGACGCGGATCGCCAGGCGTGCCGCGGCCATCGTCGCGATACGACGAGATGTCGATCGTGCCGACCGGCACCTCGCCCTTGCCATGCTGCCGCAGCTCGGCTGCGATACGCTCAGCGAGGTTTGCGCCGCGGCGCACAATACCGACGAGGACGATATTTTCGGCGCCGTTATTACGTTCGGAAATTTCGAGCGCGATGCGCTTGATTGAGCGCCCGACCTGCGCGGCGTCGAGCACGACATTGGGCTTGCCGTTGCTCATCGGCCGACCCAAAAAAAATCCCGGATGCGAACGCAACCGGGCATAATTGAGATCGTATTCGTCATGTTCGACCTTCTCACCATCGCAGTGGTGACTTAAAGGTGATCAGTATTTATCGCCGCGCCTGAGATGGATCAAGCGGGCGGAACAAATCAACTTGCGCGTTTGCGTTCGAGCTTGCGCAGGCGCTGGTCCTGGTCGCGCGTTGCGACAGTGATTCGATCGTCGAAGCGCTCGAATTTGCGCGCGAGATCAGCGAGTGCTTTGTTCGTCGTTTTCAGTTCCGCGGCGAGCTTCTTGGCGGATGATTCCGCTGACGATGCGATCTCGCGCTTGATGACTTTGGTCGTGTCGGCGAGCTCGGCGTGGAGCATGGCGCCGTCTGCCACGGGAGCTTCGGCTGGCGTGCCGATCTGATCGCGCAGCGCCGCGAGGTTCTCCCGGATCTCCACGCGCGCTTTGCCGAGCGCCTCGCCGATACGAATGATCTCGGCGCCCAGGTCCTCGCGAACAATAGTGATACCTTTGCGATTCTCCGCAATCTGCTCGGAAAGGAACCGCACCTGCCCGCCAACTTCGGCGAATTGCCCGAACAGTTCCGTGCGCAGGGCATCGACGCGCCCGCCGAATCCGGTGACCGCTTCGACCACCAGCTCAAAGCGCGCGCCGAGTTCCTCGAGGATCGTTCCGATCTTGGTTACCGCCTCGTCAGCCACGTGATCTCCCCTCGCCTAACGCACCAGCATCCCGAACCTGTTCCATCGAATCGGAATCAGGCTGGTGCCATCGCTGTCCCAAGACCAGTAAATGATCATGGCCTTGCCTTCAACCTCATCATCATCGACGAATCCCCAGAAGCGGCTGTCGTAACTGCGGTCGCGATTATCGCCCATCATGAAGAGCTTGCCGGGCGGGACGGTGATGGGGCCGAAATTGTCGCGCGGCGAGACGTCCGATCGGTCGCCGGCCGCGACTTCGAAATGCGCATGCGGATCGGGCATCGGCTCTCCGTTGAGCCATACAGCGCCGTTTTTCACCTGGATCGTATCGCCCGCAAGGCCGATAACACGTTTGATGAAGTCCTTGGTCGGGTCGGGCGGGAACACGAACACGACGACATCTCCGCGATGCACGGGCTCGAGATGGAAAAGATATTTCCCGTAAGGGAGCCCCGGGATTTGCACGCCAAACAACGAATCAGGCATCCGCAGGCCGTAGATGATCTTGTTGACAAGTATGTGGTCGCCGACCAGCAGCGTCGGCTCCATCGAGCCCGAGGGAATCTTGTACGCCTGGACGAAGAAGGTGCGGATGACGATCGCGAGGACGAGCGCGATACCCATTGCCTCGCCGTATTCGCGGATAACCGACTTGTGCGGCGCCGGTGAGCCAAGTGGCGGGCGCGTTCCGGACAAGGAACTCTTGTTAACGTCACGGGCCGGTTGCGCCATCGGCTACTCTCCAACCTTGAGCAGTGCCAGGAAGGCTTCCTGCGGAATTTCGACGCGCCCCACCTGTTTCATCCGCTTCTTGCCTTCTTTCTGCTTCTCGAGAAGCTTGCGTTTGCGCGTGATGTCGCCGCCGTAGCATTTGGCGGTGACGTTCTTGCGCAGCGCTTTTACCGATTCACGGGCGATGATTCGTGCGCCGATCGAGGCCTGAATTGCGACTTCGAACATCTGGCGCGGAATGAGTTGCCGCATCTTCTCGCATAGCGCCCGGCCCCGTTCGTAGGCTTTGTCGCGATGCACTATGACCGAGAGCGCGTCCACGACGTCGCCGTTGATCCGGATATCCAATTTAACCAGAGGCCCGGCGCGGAAGTCCAGAAACTCATAGTCGAGCGAGGCGTAGCCGCGGCTGACCGATTTCAGCCGGTCGTAGAAGTCGAAGACGATCTCGGCCAGCGGCAGTTCATAATGGAGAATCACGCGGTTGTTGCCGAGAAACTTCAGATCGCGTTGCAAGCCGCGGCGATCCTCGCAGAGCGCCATCACCCCGCCGAGAAACTCCTCGGGCATGTGAATGGAGGCGAGAATGAATGGCTCCTCGATGGCCTCGATCGAATTTTCGTCGGGCAGGAACGCGGGGTTGTCGACCATCGTCGTCTTGCCGGCAGAATTGCGCACCTGATAGGCGACGGTCGGCGCCGTGACGATCAGATTGATACCGAACTCGCGCTCGAGGCGTTCCTGCGCGATCTCCATGTGCAGCAGTCCGAGGAACCCCGCGCGAAAGCCAAAGCCCAGCGCCTGGGAGGACTCGGGCTCGCAGATAAGACTTGCGTCGTTCAGACGGAGCTTGTCGATCGCATCACGGAGCGCGCCGTACTGATTCGCCTCGGTCGGATAGAGACCGGCGAACACCATCGGCTTGAGCTCTTTGAAACCCGGCAGCGGCTCGGCGGCGGGATTGTCGTCGTCCGTAATCGTATCGCCGACGCGCATGTCCTGAACGGTCTTGATTCCCGCGACGACGAAGCCGACTTCGCCGGGGCCGAGCGTGTCGGCTGGCTGCTCGTGCGGCGTGAAGTGTCCCAGGCGCATCACCTCGCCGGTTTTGTCCGTGCCCATCAGGCGCACTTTCATCCCACGCTTGAGTTCGCCGCCAAACACGCGCACGAGACCGATCACGCCCTCGTAGCTGTCATACCAACTGTCGAAGATGAGTGCGCGCGTGCCTGCGCCCGGCTGAGGCTTGGGCGCCGGGATACGTTTGACGATCGCTTCGAGCACCTCGTCGATACCGACACCCTCTTTCGCGCTGGTCAGGATCGCGTCGTCGGCGGGCAGACCGATAATGTCCTCGATCTGCTTGCGCGTGCGCTCAACGTCGGCCCCTGGCAGATCGATCTTGTTGATGACCGGCACGATCTCGAGGCCATGATCGAGTGCGAGGTAAACGTTCGCCAGCGTCTGCGCTTCGACACCCTGGCTCGCATCGACCACGAGCAGCGCGCCCTCGCAGGCGGCGAGGCTGCGCGATACCTCGTAGGCGAAGTCAACGTGACCGGGAGTGTCGATCAGGTTGAGTGTGTACTGCCTGCCGTCTTTCGCGTCGTAGGCAAGACGCACCGAGCGCGCTTTGATCGTGATGCCGCGCTCTCGCTCCAAATCCATCGAGTCGAGAAACTGTTCCTTGAGCTCGCGCTTGCTGAGCGCACCGGTGCGTTCGAGCAATCGATCGGCGAGCGTGGACTTGCCGTGATCGATATGCGCAATGATCGAGAAATTACGAATCGAGGCAGGTTCGGTCATTTCACCCCGAGCGGGTCCGCTGTTCCTTGAAATACTTGAAGGTCTCGGCGAGACCGTCGGCGAGCTTCTTTTCCGGACGCCATCCGAGCACCTGCGCAGCCTTGGCCGGAGAGATCACCGAGCGCCGCTGCTCACCGGGCCGCGCCGGGCCGTATTCGGCCTTGGCCGGAAAATCCGCGATCGACGCGAGCGTTTCATAGAGCACGTTCACGTCGCTTTCGATCCCCGTGCCGACGTTGAATGCGCCCGAAGCGTTGCTCCTGAGCGCCGCGAGATTGGCGCGGACGACGTCGCCGACGAAGACATAGTCGCGCGTCTGCTTGCCATCGCCGAAGATAGTCACGGGCTTCTTGTCGAGGATCCGCCCGCAAAAAATCGCGACCACGCCCGCCTCACCGTGCGGATCCTGGCGTGGGCCATATACATTGCCGTAGCGCAGCGCCGTGTAATCGATGCCGTACTCGTTCTTGTAAAAGAACAGGTAGGCCTCGGTAGCGAGCTTGGCGATTCCGTAGGGACTGATCGGCCGGCGCGGATGCTCCTCGTCGCAGGGAAACTGATCCTGCTCGCCATAGATCGCGCCGCCGGTCGAGGAGAAGATCACGCGCTTCAGACCGTTCTGCCGCGCGACTTCGATCATGTTGAGGAAGCCGACGATATTCACCTGCGCGTCGAACGCCGGATCGGCAACCGAGCGCCGCACGTCCATCTGCGCCGCGAGATGAATGATCACCTCGGGCTTAACCTTCTCGATGACGCCCTTCACTCCCGCGGCTTCGCGCAGATCGACCTTGAAAAACGCAGCCCTCGGATTCACCTGATGCTGTTTGCCCGCCGACAGATCGTCGAGGATCGAGATCTCGCCGGCGTCCTGCGCGACGAGCGCGTCGACCGTGTTGGAGCCGATAAATCCGGCCCCGCCTGTTACCAGTATTCGCATCGTTGGTTGGGCTCAGACCGGCTTGCGGCCAATCGAGTAGTAATTGATGTCGAGAGCCTTCATCAGATCAGGATCATACAGGTTGCGGCCGTCGAATATCACTGGCTGTTTGAGCTCGCTCTTGATTCGCTGGAAATTCGGATGGCGGAACTCGTTCCATTCGGTGAGGATGAGCAGCGCGTCGGCGCCCTTCAGAGCCTCGTAGTTAATTCGATGATACGTGATTCGGCCGTCGCGGTCGCCGACCATTCTACGGGTGTTCTCGAGCGCCTCGGGATCGTGCACCTGGCAGTTCGCGCCTGCCGCGAGCAATTCCTCGATCACGACCAGCGACGGTGCCTCGCGCATATCGTCGGTGCGCGGCTTGAATGCCAACCCCCACAGCGCGAACGTTTTGCCCGTCAGATCGGCGCCGAAATGCTGCTTCACGCGCTTGGGCAGCAATTGTTTCTGGCGCCCGTTCACTGATTCAGCGGCGCGCAGCAGGGCGAAATCGAGATTGTGCTCTGCCGCAGTATGGACCAGCGCCTGCACGTCCTTTGGGAAGCAGGAGCCGCCGTAGCCAACGCCCGGGAATAGGAACGACGATCCGATCCGCCTATCCGAGCCGAGGCCGCGTCGCACCGAGGTGATATCGGCGCCCACCGCATCGCACAGGTTTGCCATCTCGTTGATGAACGAGATGCGCAGCGCGAGCATCGCATTGGAGGCGTACTTCGTCAGCTCCGCCGACTTCGGATCCATCACCAGGATCGGATTGTCGGTGCGCACGAACGGCGCGTGGATTTCCTTCAAGATCGCGGTGGCCCGGTCGCTCAGGCTGCCGATCACGATTCGATCGGGCCGCATGAAATCCTCGATCGCAGAGCCTTCCTTCAAAAATTCAGGAACCGAGCAGACATCCACCTGATGCTTGGCGTGACGCGCGACGATCTCGCGCACGCGATCGTTGGTGCCGACCGGCACGGTGCTCTTCACGACGATCACGTGATAACCGGTGACGGCCTTGGCGACATCCTCGGCGGCTTTGAAAACGCCCGACAGATCGGCGGCGCCTGAGGCGCTCATGGGAGTACCGACGGCGATAAACGAGACCATCGATTGCGCAACCGCGCTCGGCGTGTCGGTTGTGAAGCTGAGGCGATGCTCACCGGTGTTGCGGCGCACCAGCTCTTCGAGGCCGGGTTCGTAGATCGGAACCTTGCCTTCGACCAGGCCCGCGATTCGCTTTGGATCGATATCGACGCAGATGACTTCGTTGCCGCTCTCGGAGTAGCAGGTGCCGCTGACCAGGCCGACATAGCCGCTGCCGATGACCGCTATATTCATTGGATGTTCCTAGAACTCCTCTTTAACGAGATAGATAGGTTTGCCCTGCGATTCGTGATACGTCCGCGCCAGCATCTCGCCGAGCAGCCCGAAGCTGATGAACTGAACGCCGACGACGATCAGAAGAACCGAGAGCAACAGCGCCGGACGTTTGCCGAGCTCGGCGCCAAGCAGAAGCTTTTCCATCACCAGCATCAGCGTCCACAATCCGCCGATGCCGCTGAGAATTAAGCCAATCAAGCCGAAGACCTGGATCGGCGCCGTCGAATAGACCGACAGAAACTTGACCGTGATCAGATCGAGCAGCGTGCGCACGATTCGCCACAGCCCGTACTTCGACGTACCGGCATGACGCGGACGAAAGCTGATCGGGACCTCGGTGACACGCGCGCCCTGCTCCGCCGCGATCGCGGGAACGAAGCGATGCATCTCGCCGTAGAGCTTGAGCCCCTGCGCGACTTCGCGCCGATACGCCTTGAAGGTGCATCCGTAGTCGTGCAGCTCGATGCCGGTGATCGTCGAGATGAGCCAGTTGGCCGCCATCGAGGGCATGCGGCGCGTCAGCTTTTCGTCCTGCCAGCGCTCGGTGCGCCATCCGCTGACGATGTCGTAGCCTTCGCCGATCTTGGCGAGCAGCAGCGGGATGTCGTCGGGATTATTCTGCATGTCCGCGTCCATCGCGACGATCACGTCGCCGCGCGCGCGATTGAATCCGCACGACATCGCGGCGGTCTGCCCCGAATTGCGGGCGAGGCGGACGACGTGCACCGACGGATCGCTCGCGCGAATCTTGCGCAGCTCCTCGATACCGCCGTCGACGCTACCGTCATCGACGTAGATAACCTCGAAGGAGCGGCCGAGCTTGCGCAGCGAGCGCGTCAACTCCTCGTGCAGCGGAACAAGATTATCCCGCTCGTTGTAGAGCGGAACGACTACTGAGAGATCCATTTCGAATGATGCGAGTCGGTAAGTTCGATGAATGCGCGATAGCGGTTGTCGATTTCGTCCCACGAAAGCCGCTCGAGGCGCCGCAGGCCGAAGTCCTCGACGACGAATGACGCGAGCACGCTGCCGTAAACGACCGCCGTGCGCAATGCGGACTCCGTGACGCGTCCGTTGCGCGCGAGAAAGCCCATCATGCCGCCGGCAAAGGTGTCGCCAGCGCCGGTTGGATCTATCACTTCTTCGAGCGGATAGGCCGGCACCGCGAACATCCCTTCTTTGCTGAACTGGAGCACGCCGTACTCGCCGCGCTTGATGAGCACGGTGCGCGTTCCCATCTTGATAATGCCGCGCGCGGCTTTGACCAGGTTGCTCTCGCCCGAAAGCATGCGCGCTTCTTCGTCATTGAGCGTCAGGATGTCGATGCGCGGGAGCATCGCGATCAGATCGTCGCGGCGCTCATCGATCCAGTGATTCATGGTGTCGCCGGCGACGAGCTTGGGGCTCATCACCTGCTCGAGCACGCGGGTTTGCAGCTCGGGCGAGATGTTGGCAAGGAACAGGTAGTCGCATCGCCGCTGGTCGGGCAGCAGGCTCGGCGAGAATCCTTCGAACACGTTGAGCGCGAGCTTGATCGTGTCGCGCTTGTTCATGTCCTCGTGATAGCGCCCGTGCCATCGAAAGGTCGGGCCGTCCTTCTGCTCGAGTCCGCGCACGTCGATTCCGCGATCGGTGTAAATCCTACGGTCCTCGGGACGGAAATCGTTGCCGACGACGGCGACGATGCTCACCGGCGCAAAGAAACGCGCCGCGACCGAAAAGTAGCTCGCCGAGCCGCCGAGGACGTCGGGCGCGCTGCCCTCCGTCGTCTCGAGCGTGTCGTACGCGACCGATCCAACAACTACGATACTCATCTGGAAATGCTCGCCTCGTAAATCACAGGTATTTGCCGACGAGAGGACGCAAATCCTCTTTGAGCTTGTGCGGGATCTGCGCGGGATCGGTGATGATCGTGCCCTTGAGCGCGTTCGCGCAGGCGCAGGTGCGTGACTGGTTCTGTAGCGCATGCGCGAGGCCCGAAACTGAGCGCTGCGCTTTCTCTACGTTCTGTTTCATCACGCGCAGGATTTCGCCGATGTCAACCGCCGCGACCGATTCGTGCCAGCAGTCATAGTCGGTGACCAGAACCAGCGTCGCGTAACAGATCTCAGCTTCGCGCGCGAGCCGCGCCTCCTGCATCGCAGTCATACTGATTACGTCGGCGCCGAACTGCCGATACAGCCGCGATTCAGCCCGCGTCGAGAACTGCGGGCCTTCGATGCAGAGGTAAGTGCCGCCGCGATGAACGGTCGCGCCCGTCGAGGCCGCCGCCTCGGCGACGTTCCGCGCAAGATGGGGGCAGGTGGGATCGGCAAGCGAGACGTGGACGACGATCCCGTCGCCGAAAAACGTCTCGGGCCGTTTGAATGTTCGATCGATGAACTGATCGGGAACCACCAGCTCTCCCGGTCTGATCTCTTCTTTGAGGCTGCCCGCGGTCGAGACCGAGAGCAGATGCGTCACGCCGAGCTGCTTCATGCCAAAGACGTTCGCGCGGAAGTTGATCTCAGATGGCAGCACGCGATGGCCGCGGCCGTGGCGTGCGAGGAACACGACTTCGATATCGCCGATGCGTCCCTGGTAGAAAGGATCGGACGGCCGCCCGAAGGGCGTCTCCAGCTCCATAAGCTCGACTTTGTCGAGCCCCGGCATCTGGTAAAAGCCACTGCCCCCGATGACCCCGAGTACGTTCTGTCCCATCTACACTCCGACTCAATGTTTTGTGCACGCCGCCGCGTTCACGCTGCGCGATGCTGTTCGGCGTAAAGCTGGCCACACGCCGCCGCGATATCGAGTCCCCGGCTCTCGCGAATTGTAGCGGTCAAATTACCGTTCTGAAGGATGGCTTGAAAGGCCTCGACTGACGCACGCGAACTGGCGCCCAAATCCGATCCTGCAAACGGATTGAAGAAAATAAGGTTGACCTTGGCACGCAACGGCGCGAGCAGCTTGACGAGCCGCTTCGCATCGGCGGCGCCGTCGTTCACGCCGGCGAGCATCACATACTCGAAGGTGATCCGATCGCGGCGCCGAATCGGCAGCCGTTTGCACGAATCGATAAGCTGCTCGAGCGGGTAGCGTTTATTGATCGGCGCGAGCCGATCGCGCATCTCGTTGGTCGTCGCGTGCAGCGACACCGCGATATTCACGGGAATCTCCGCGGCCAGCTTCTCCATCATCGGGATAAGTCCGACGGTCGAGACCGTGATGCGTCGCGTCGAGATACCCATGCCCCACTCCGCGGTCATGATGCGGAGCGTCTTGATGAGGCGCGGATAGTTGGCGAGCGGCTCGCCCATGCCCATGAAAACGTAGTTGGTCAACTCCTCGTCGAAACCAAGCTCGCGCCGCGCCGCGAAAATTTGCGCGACGATCTCGCCCGCGGTGAGATTCCGATGCAGTCCCATGCGCGCCGTCGCGCAGAACTCGCACGCCATCGCACATCCCGCCTGGCTGGATATACAAAGCGTGATGCGCTTGTCGGTCGGGATGATGACGGTCTCGATTTCCTCGCCGTCTTCGAGACGGATGAGCAGCTTGCGCGTACCGTCGGTGGCGCGCGCCACGTGCGCGACGGCCGCACCGCCAATCTTAAAGTGAACCTTTAGATATTCACGAAGCCCGGCCGGAACGTCGCTCATCGCATCGAAGGACTCGACGCGAGACTGGAACAGCCAGCGAGCAATCTGTCTGGCGCGGAAGGGGCGCTCTCCCCCGTCGGCGACGATTCGCTCAAGCTCTTCAAGCGTCGCATCGCGAAGGTCGCGAGACTCGGTCGCTCCCGTTTGGGTGGCAAGTTCCACGACCGATTATTCTATCGAAACCCGCCCCGCGAGAAAGGTGGGGTCAGGTCGTCGGCTCGACGCTCCCGTTGCGGCGATCAACCCGAGCGCGGCATGGGCATGTTCACCCCGCCTGACTGGATTTGCGAGCACGCCGACTTGTCACCGGAATTGCACTTGTCCTGAAGCGCCTGCATCTGCTGCGAGCTGCATCCCGCGGCGAACAGCATTCCCAAAGCGATTACGCTCACTGAGAGTCTGCTCATGGTGATTCCCCTTCAACAAGCTGTCTATCGCGACGCTAGCACCGGTTTGCGGCTAACAACAGCCGTCCGGACCGCAGCAGTTGGCGCTGCCGCTAGTGGTCGCGCGATACTCCAGGCCCTTGGTTTCGCGGGGATTGCGAACCGTGTCGCGCGTGCAATCGAAGGCGTGCGCGTTCTCTGATGCGACCGCAGTGAGAGGCGGCACAGGGATTATATCGTTGCGATATGGTGCGCTCGTGTAGAGGCGGAAGGTCTTCTCGCACACGGCCATCGACTGCCCGCGCATCAGAGTGTGACCGTCGTCGTCCTCGACCTTGCGCCACGGCCCTCGATAGATGACAGCCTGATTACAGTCGAGGCAGGGACCCTGCTTGCCCTTGAAGGCGCGGACCGTCAGCGAGCGAAACTCGATGCCCTCGACGGTCCGCCACGACGCTTCGTCGCGATGAAGGATCTCGATTCCATAGAAGCCCGCATCTTCGAAGGCGCGGAGAAAGTCATGCTGCTCGAGCGCGCCCGAAACGCATCCGCTCCACAACTCGGGGTCGTTCTTCAGATGCACCGGCACTGGCTCGTCGGCAACGATATCGGAAATTACAGCGCAGCCGCCGCGCCGCAGCACGCGGAACGCCTCGGCGAAGACCTTGCGCTTGTCCTCGTCACGAACGAGGTTGAGCACGCAGTTCGAGACCACCACGTCGACGCTGTCGGCGGCGACGAGCGGTTTCATCTGACGCTGCGCGGCAATGAAATCTTCCATCCGCGCGAGCTGTGTAACTCCGCTCACGGGATTCGTAGCCAGCCACCCATCAAGGCGATCCAGGTCGATCGAGAGATCTTCAAGACGGCCGCGCAGGAATTCGACATTGCCAAACCCGAGTTTGTCCGCGACGACGGGCGCATTGCGCCGCGCCAACGCGAGCATCTCGGGATTCACGTCAACGCCAATCACACGGCCGGACGCGCCAACGATCTGCGCCGCGATGAAGCAAGCCTTGCCGCCGCCGCTGCCAAGATCCAGCACGGTGTCGCCGGGCTGAAGATAAGGCGTTGGATCGCCGCATCCGTAGTCGCGTTCGAGCACTTCTCTGGGAATGACTTCGAGATAGCGCGGATCGTAGTTGACCGGACAGCAAAGCGCATCCTGGCGCGCCGCCGCGCCCGCCGAATAACGCTCGCGCACGACTTCATCGATATTGAGATCGGTCGCCATAGGTTAAGCCTCGCCTCGAAACTATCACAGGAGAACCTGGAGCGAAGCGCAATTTCGGAATTCCAAGGGCCTTCTTCTTCCTACTCGCGAAGTTTGCAATAATCCGCCCGTTGGTTAACGCAGGAGTGGGAATGGGATCGGTTCGATTATTGGCCAAGGGTCTCGGGATTGTGCTCTCTGCTTTGATCGTCACCGGATGCGCCAGCAGGGCTGGATGGCAATACACGCCGAATCCCGCTCAGCCGGCCAGAGTCCAGGTGCCGGTGACCGTAGCTGTCACGCATTTCAAGGACGAGCGTGGGACCACTAACACGCAGTACTACGCGGTATGCCTCATCCCGCTCGTTCCGTACTGCACCGCAAGTTACGAGCGGCCCGAGAATGCCAATGGTTTCCTGACGATGGGGGCATATAACTTCCGGCCGAGCGACGACCTCGCGGAAGCAGCTGCCACCGAACTGCGCCAGACTGGAATGTTCAAAGACGTGTTCGTGACCAATCGCGCTCAGGATCCGGGTGCGCAACTGGAACTTCGCGGCACTATCCTGTCCACTAATTGGGACGCGTCGCGATATTCCTACATGCTGGGGCCGTATAGCTCGGTGCTATGGATTCTTGGATTGCCCCTCGGCTCAGCGCAGAACAAGCTCGAGCTCCACTTGGTGTTAGTCGCGACCTCGAGCGGTCAACAACTCTGGACGACAGACATCAGCCAGGACTACTCCACGACCGAGGGCTTCTACTACGACTTCGCGACCGACTTCGGCTATCCGCAGATGTTCCGCACCGGGATGGAACCCGCGGTCGCCTCGCTGGAGGCATACGTGGCGCAGCAGCCGCCAGGATTCTGGCAGCATCTCGGATCCGATACCGCTTCAGCTACTCCAGCAAATCGCTAGCAGAATGACAAAAGACCTCGCCGCAATCCGCGCGGCGAGGTCTTTCAGTTGCGAAGCAACGAATAGCTAGCTGAGAATTTCCCGACGTGCGAAAAAGAATGCGATCTCGACCGCCGCGGTTTCGGGGGCGTCGGAGCCATGCGTCGCATTTTGTTCGACGTCGATTCCGAAGTCTTTGCGAATTGTGCCGGCGTCGGCTTTTTTTGGATCGGTTGCGCCCATCAGCTCGCGCCAGCGCTTGATCGCGTTGTCGCCCTGCAGCACCAAGACGATCACCGGGCCCGATGTCATGTAGGCGCAGAGGCCTTCGAAAAACGGACGCGCCTTGTGGACTTCATAAAATGATGCGGCATCGGCGGGCGTAAGCTGAATCTTCTTGAGCGCCGCGATCTGCAGCCCCGATCCTTCGATGCGCTTGATGATGTCGCCGGCGAGGCCGCGGCGGACGGCATCAGGCTTGATAATCGCAAATGTGCGTTCCATCAGGCCTTGCCCTCCAGCAGATTCTTCATTGTCGAGCCGAGATCGGCCGGACTCATCGCAACCGCGATACCCGCGTCCTTGAGCGCCGCGATCTTGTCCGCCGCGGTGCCGCGCCCGCCCGAAATGATCGCGCCCGCGTGTCCCATGCGGCGGCCTTTGGGCGCCGTCTGGCCCGCGATAAACGCAACGACCGGCTTCTTTACGTTCTGCTTGATATAGGCTGCGGCTTCCTCTTCGGCCGAGCCGCCGATCTCACCGATCATGATGATCGCGCGCGTCTTTGGGTCTTCGTTGAAGAGTCTCAGCGAATCGATGTGCGAGGTGCCGACGATCGGATCGCCGCCGATCCCGATACAGCTCGACTGGCCTATACCGAGCTGCGTGAGCTGATGCACGGCCTCGTAAGTGAGCGTGCCCGAGCGCGAGACGACGCCGATGTCACCCTGCTTGTGGATGTACCCCGGCATGATGCCGATCTTGCACTCGCCGGGGGTGATGATACCGGGGCAGTTCGGGCCGATGAGCCGCGACTTCGTGCCCGCCAAGTAGGCCTTCACCTTCACCATGTCGAGCACCGGGATGCCTTCGGTGATGCAGATGATGAGCTCGATCCCGGCGGCTGCGGCCTCGAGAATCGCGTCGGCTGCGAACGGCGGCGGAACATAAATGACGGTCGCGTCGCATCCCGTGGCTTTGCGCGCTTCCTCGACCGTGTTGAAAACGGGGATACCCTCGAAGTCGGTGCCGCCCTTGCCGGGCACGACGCCGCCGACCATCTTGGTGCCGTATTCCTTGCACGCCCGCGTATGAAACTGCGCCGTCGAGCCGGTGATGCCCTGCGTCAGCACGCGGGTGTTTTTGTTTACGAGAATACTCATTGAAAAGTCCTATGCTCCGATCGCCTGCACGATACGGTGCGCGGCGTCGGCCATGTCAGCGCCTGTGATTACTTTGATTCCCGACTCGGCCAGGATCTGCTTGCCCTCTTTGACGTTGGTGCCTTCCATCCGCACCACCAGCGGCACTGACAAATTGACTTGCTTGGCCGCCTCGACGACGCCCTTGGCCAGAACGTCGCACTGCATGATTCCGCCGAATATATTGATCAGAACGCCCTTCACCCGTTTGTCGGAGAGCAGGATCCGGAACGCTGCCGCCACCTTCTCCGTGTTGGCACCGCCGCCCACGTCGAGGAAGTTCGCAGGCTCGGCGCCGTAGTGCTTCACGATGTCCATCGTCGCCATCGCAAGCCCCGCGCCATTGACCATGCATCCGATATTGCCGTCGAGATGCACGTAGCTGAGATCGTACTTCGCGGCCTCGGTCTCGGCGGGATCTTCTTCGTTGGAATCGCGCAGCTCGCGGATATCCGGATGACGGAACAGGCCGTTGTCATCGAAGGACATCTTCGCGTCGAGGCATACGACGCGGCCATCCTTGGTAACAATCAGTGGATTGATTTCGATAAGTGAAGCGTCAGTCTCCCAGAACGCCTTGTGCAGCGCAGTGAGTAGAGTCACAAACTGCCCGACCTGCTTATCCTTGAGGCCGAGCGCAAAAGCGATCTTCCGCGCGACGAAGCCGGAAATGCCGAGCAGCGGATTGATCGACTCGGTGACGATACGCTCCGGAGTCTTGGCTGCGACTTCTTCGATTTCCATGCCGCCTTCGGTGCTGGCGATCACCGACACCGTGCCCGCTTTACGATCGACCAGCATGCCGAGGTACAACTCGCGCGCGATCTGGCTGGCCTCTTCGACGTAGAGCTTGCGCACGATGCGGCCGTCGGGCCCGGTCTGATGCGTCTCGATCTTGTTGCCGAGCCATTTGTTGGCGAAGTCGCGCGCCTGGTCGGCGCTCGAGATCAGCTTGACGCCGCCGGCCTTGCCGCGGCCGCCGGCATGGATCTGCACCTTGATCACGCCCTTGTCCTGGCCGAGCGCTTTGAACGCCGCCACCGCTTCATCAGCAGTCAGTGCAGGCTGGCCCTTGGGGACGGGCGCGCCGAAGCGGCCCAGGATTTGTTTTGCTTGAAACTCGTGAATATTCATTTGCTAATTTATCACTGGCTATTTGCTGAATAGATCGCGCAGCCACTTCACAGATGTCTGACGGCCAACCTCACCGATCGCGGTTGTCAGCGGGATATTCTTGGGACAAACCTCGACGCAATTCTGCGCGTTGCCGCAATCTGAAATACCACCCTCGCCCATCAACGCTTCGAGGCGCTCATCCTGATGCATCGCGCCGGTCGGATGCTGCCCCATCAGGTACACCTGGCCAATAATCGCGGCGCCCATGAACTTCGAATGATCGTTAACCTGCGGGCAAGCTTCGAGACAGCATCCGCAAGTCATGCATCGCGAGAACAGATACGCGAACTGCTGATCCTCGGAATTCACGCGCGGGCCAGGGCCAAGGTCGTAGGTGCCGTCGATCGGAATCCACGAATGCGCCTTCTTCAGGTAATCGAACATCTTCGAGCGATCGACCCACAGATCGCGCACGACCGGGAACTTCGACATCGGCTCGACCGTCGTCGTACCTTCGAGGCCCTCGGCGAGCTGCGAACACGCCTGGCGCACGCGCCCGTTGATCACCATCGTGCACGAGCCGCAAACCTCTTCGAGGCAGTTGGCGTCGAACACCACGGGGGTCGTGCGCTTACCCTGCCGCGTGACAGGATTGCGCCGAATCTCCATCAGCATCGAGATGATGTTGTGATTTGACTTGTAGGGGATCTCGAACTCTTCCCAGTAGGAAGATTTCGACGGGCTTTCCTGCCGCTTGATCCTGAGGACTGTCGTACGTTCTGCCACCGCCTGACTCCTTCCTTACGCCGCCTTCTCCGCGGGCTTCGCCGTGGCCGACTTGTCAACGTCGTAACGGCGGGCGCGCAGCGGGATCAGGCTCACGTCAACCGGCTCCCATCCGAAGCGCGGACCATCGGACGACCAGCTTGCGAGCGTGGTCTTGAGAAAATTCTCGTCGTCGCGCTCGGGGAACTCGGGCTTGTAGTGCGCTCCGCGCGATTCGTTGCGGTTGAGCGCGCCGATCGTGATCGGCCGCGCCAGCTCGAGCATGTTCCACAGGTGCCGCACGAAGAGCGCTTCCTGGTTGGCCCACTTGCCCTTGTCATTGAGCCCGATCCGGCCCCATCGCTCCTTGAATTCGAGCAACTTGTCGTCGGTTTCTTTCAACAGGTTGTTATGGCGCACGACGGTAACGTTGGCGGTCATGATATCGCCGAGATCGCGCCACAGGGCGAACGCGTTTTCGTTGCCGTCCATCTTGAAGATCTTATCGAACGCTTCGCGCTGGCGCGTCAACTCCTGGTCATGCGCGTGCGTGTCGCCGTTCGACTTGTGCGCCTTGGCGTACGCGGTCATCGCCTTGGCGCCGACTTCGCCGCCATAAACGCACGACAACAACGAGTTAGCGCCGAGGCGATTTGCGCCGTGATACTGGAACTCGCATTCGCCCGCGGCGAAAAGGCCGGCGACGTTGGTCTGCTGGTTGTAATCAACCCACAGCCCGCCCATCGAGTAATGCATCGCGGGGAAAATCTTCATCGGAACCTTGGTCGGATCCTGGCCCGCGAACTTCTCGTAGATTTCGAGCACGCCTTCGACGCGCTGGCGCAGCAGCACCGGATCGAGATGGCTCACGTCGAGGTACACCAGCGGCTGACCGTCGACACCCAGCTTCATCTCGAAGATGACCTTGTGAATCGCGCGCGTTGCGATATCGCGCGGCACCAGGTTTCCGTACGCCGGGTACATCTCTTCGAGGAAGTACCATGGCTTACCTTCCTTGTAGGTCCAGACGCGGCCGCCCTCGCCGCGGATCGATTCCGAGATTAGGCGGTTCTTGTCTTCGCCCGGCACTGCCGTCGGGTGAACCTGGATAAACTCGCCGTTAGCGTAGGTCGCGCCCTGCTGATAGCAGGAGCTCACCGCCGAGCCGGTGTTGACGAGCGACTGCGTCGAGCGGCCGAAGATGAGACCCGGGCCGCCCGTCGCTATCATCACGGTGTCGGCGGGGAAGGTGCGCATCTCGAGCGAGCGCGTGTCGATCGCGCAGATACCGCGGCAATCGCCCGCCTCGTCCTGCACGACGCTCAGCATCTCCCATCCTTCGAACTTGCGGATGAGTCCAGCGGCCTCGTAGCGGCGCACCTGCTCGTCGAGAGCGTAGAGAAGCTGCTGTCCGGTAGTCGCGCCGGCGAACGCGGTCCGGTGATGCTTGGTGCCGCCGAAGCGGCGGAAGTCGAGCAGGCCCTCGGGCGTGCGATTGAACATCACGCCCATGCGATCGAATAGATAAATGATAGCGGGCGCGGCTTCGCACATGCCCTTGACGGGCGGCTGATGCGCAAGGAAGTCGCCGCCATAGATCGAATCGTCGAAGTGAATCATCGGCGAGTCGCCCTCGCCCTTGGTATTCACCGCGCCGTTGATTCCGCCCTGCGCGCACACCGAATGCGAGCGCTTCACCGGAACGATCGAAAACAGATCGACCTTCTCGCCTTCTTCGGCGAGCCGCATGGCGGCAGTGAGGCCCGCGAGGCCGCCGCCGACGATCAGATGGTTACCTGGCATGATGCTCTCCTAAGCCGGTGCGCGAAACGCCACCAGGATCGACACGCTCACGATCGCGAGCACGACAAACGCCGCGAGGCAGGCCTTGCTGACGAGGTTCTGCGCGCGCGGTCCGGCCGCGATTCCCCAGGTTATCGTGAAAGTGAAGATGCCGTTGGTGAGATGATAAACGCACGCCAGCGTGCCGATGAGGTAAGTCGCGAGGATCACCGGATTCATCATGAAGCCGTGCATGCGCGCGTAGGTCGATTCGACTCCGGTCGCATAGTACCAGCCGCGCGTCGAGATGAAGTGAAATGCAATAAACAGGAACGCGAGAATGCCGGTGACGCGCTGGAGGGTGTAGCTGGTGTTGCGCGCATACGCGTAGTTGCCGACGTTGGGCTGCGCCTGGGCCGTGATGATCAAGCCATAGACGGCGTGGAACGTGATCGGGATCCACAGCAACAGCGCCTCGACGCCGATCTGGAACGGCAGCGTGCGGGTGAACTCGGTTTCCTTCCACCACGCGTTGCCGCCGTGCAGCACATAGGCATTTTCGAACAGATGAAAAAATAGAAAACCGCCGATCGGGATTATCCCCGACAGCGAATGCAGCCGGCGCAGCGTCCAGTGACGCTCGTCGGCCGTCATCCCGGATGCGACCGGGTTTGCGATCGCCGCTTCTTCAGCCATGATCTTTTCCGTCCACCTCTAGTTACCAGCAGCTATCACTTTGTCCATTGCATCGATCAGCTCGCGCACATGCGCGACCGAGCTGTCGAATGCCTTCTTTTCGGCCGCGGTGAGATCGATCTGCACCACCTTCTCGACGCCGCCCGCGCCGATCACAACCGGCACGCCCGCGAAGAGGCCGCTCTGCCCGTACTCGCCATCGAGGTAGGCCGCGCACGGCAGGATTTGCTTACGATCGAGCATGTACGCCTCGACCATCTGGTATACCGCCGTACCGGCCGCGTAATACGACGAGGTTTTCATCAGCTCGACGATCTCGCCGCCGCCGGTGCGCGTGCGTTTTTCGATCTGCTCGAGACGCTCTGGCTTGATCAGCTTCTCGACCGGCACGCTGCCGATCGTGGTCTGACTGCGAATCGGCACCATGTCGTCGCCGTGCCCGCCGAGCACCATCGCCGAGACGCTGGCGACCGACACGCCCAGCTCCGCGGCGAGGAAGGTCCGGAAGCGTGCCGAATCGAGCACGCCCGCCTGCCCCACGATCCTATGCTTGTCAAAGCCGGTGACGCGCTTGAGCTGCGTCACCATCGCGTCGAGCGGATTGGTGACCGCGATAATAAACGCGTTGGGCGCGTGCTGTTTGATCGCGCCACCCACGTCGTTCATGACCTTGGCGTTGATCTTGAGCAGATCGTCGCGGCTCATGCCGGGCTTGCGCGGCGAGCCCGAGGTGACGACGCAGCAATCGGCGCCCGCGACATCCGCGATATTGGTGGTGCCGGTGACTTTGACATCGACGCCAAGCACAGGCGCCGATTCGAGCATGTCGAGCGCCTTGCCCTGCGGCAGGCCGTCAATAATGTCGTAGAGGACGATATCGCCGAGCTGACGCAGGAAACAGAGATGGGCGCAGGTCGCGCCGACATTGCCCGCGCCGATAAACGCAATTTTTTTACGAGCCACGCTAGTCAGGGCCTCCCGTGGATTTCCTTCCTGAAGCCTACCTTATAATCGTACCGCTTATAATGAGCAATACTTAAGTAACGCGACGTGCCAGGCAAGGGCCCGCCGACGTTGAGGCGTGTCGTTACATAGCAACGATCGAATGCGTTGTGAAGTGAGATGCGAGCCCTGGTTTGACGATCGTGGACCTCGAAGCGGCGCGTGCGTCTTTCGCTTGCGCTATGAAGCGCGTTGCTAACCTCCCGCGCTCTCGCGCCAGGGCTTCTGAGGGCCGCATGAGCGAGGCGTCAGCGTGGTTAGGATCCACATAACATTCCATGTGAAAATCTCACATTGAACGTGAGAACATTGTATGAGATTTCTCTACAATCCATTGCATCCAAGAATAATAAATTCCATTCTGTAAATGCTCTCAATTAGGTAAAGCATCTTTAAGCATGCGGAGGATGGTCTATGCTCAAGCAGTTTCATCGAAAATCGATCGCAGCCGGCGCTGCTGCTGCGATCTTCGGCGCACTCGCTCTTAGCGCAGGCGTTGCTAAATCCGAAAAGCCGCCCGCGGTCGTGGTCAACACCGATCTC
>DATJMX010000017.1 GCA_035508495.1 Candidatus Binataceae bacterium | reverse complement strand
GTTTTTGATGGTTGGAATCGTTGCGTCCGTTGGGATTGCGGCGGCGCAGATGCCGCCGGAGATGCTGCGGGCGAGCCCGCCGGGTGCTATCGCCACCACGCCCAGCCAGGATGCGACGCTGATCGATTTTCTTAAGAAACGCTTTAAGATTGGCGAAGGCGCCAAGATCAGCCTCAGCCCCATGGTCCCGGCCGGTATCGACGACCTCTACGCCCGCCAGGTCATGATCACCAACGACAAAGGTCAGACCGGCTCCAGCCTGCTCTTCCTCAACAAGGAGCAGACCAAGGCGATTATCGCCGAGGGCGTGCTCGACCTCACCAAGGATCCGTGGGACCGCCAGGACATGAGCAAGGTGCATCTCGACGATCACGGCACGATGGGACCGGCCAACGCGCCGGTAACGATCGTCGAGTTCGCCGACTTCGAGTGCCCCTACTGCGCGCATGCGTTCAGCGTGATGGAGACGCTGGTCAACACGGACTACAAGGGCAAGATCAAGCTCATCTACAAGAACTACCCGCTGAACGTGCATCCGTGGGCGATCAAGGCGGCGCAGGCTGCCGAGTGCGCGCGGCTGCAGAACCCGGAGGCGTTCTGGGGCTTCGCGCGGTACTTCTACGAGAACCAGGGATCGATCAATCCCGGCAACGTCAACGACCATATCAGCAAGATCGCGCACAAGCTCAAGCTCGATGACTCCGCGATCAACGCCTGCATGACAACGGCGGGCGCGGCGCGCGTGACACAGGATCGGGCCGATGGCGAGGCGCTGCACGTCAACTCAACGCCGACATTCTTTGTGAATGGGATCCCGGTGGTTGGGCTGCCCGACAACAAGTCGATGCAGTACGTGATCAACAACGAGTTGAAGGGATCCGGCGCGCAGGCGGCGCGGTAGTCGAGAAGAAGAGCGAAAGTACTCTAGATGGCAGCCAACAATCAAAATGACGGAAAAGCCATTTTTTCACCGACTCTCAGGATGACGGAGTGGCAGTGATTGGGATGACTGGATGTTAGTGCGGGGTGGCGGTGAAGGCGCCGGATTTGATCGATGTCGCAGGGATGGTTGAGGCTGATGATGCCGACGCGGTGTCCGTCGCGCCGAGTTCTGCCAGCGATTCCTGGACGTCCTGGCGTTGCTGGGCGTATGGATGCGCAGCGAGGAAGCCTCGGTAGGCGGCGATCGCGCCCTGCTTATCGCCGGCTTTCGCCAGCACTCGCGCGACGCTGATCTCGGCGCGCATCTGCTCGGGTCCGGGAACGCTGGCGGCCTGGCCGTAGGCGCTCGCGGCCTTTTTGTAATCGCCCATTCGCTCGTAGATGACGCCGAGATTGGTCAGCGCGAGGTTCATGTAGAGCGGATCGTGATCCTCGCTGACGAACTGGGCGAACGTGTCACGCGCTTGTGGCAGATTGTTATCTTCGAGGTAGGCGTTGGCGAGATAGAAGCGCGCGAGCTTGCCGAGCTGGCGGCCCGGCTCCTGGTCGGCGAGCTTGGAGAAGCCCGCCTCGGCATCCTTGTAGTTCTTCGACTTGAGCCGATCGAGGGCGGTGTAGAATTGCTCGCCGGCGACGGCGTCGCGATGCGCCTCGTAGTAATAAACCCCGAGCGCGATCGCGCCGACGGCGGCCACCACGCCGAGCGAAACCAGCACCTGCTGGAGATTTTCCACGACGAAGGTGCCGATATTGTCGAGCAGCGACTCGAACTCGTCGGGCTGCTTCAGTTCCTTGCGGGTGAGTTTATGTTGACTGGATGACGGCATCCGTTGATCACTCTCGACGGGCGCCGCCCGTTAGGACAGGTATCGAAGGCAGGACCGGCGCCCCGCTCTCCTTACATTTTGTATTTGAAATCTTCCGGCGACATCCGCTCGAGAATCTCGGACCATTTGTCGCGCGATACGCCGGCCAGGTTCTGATCGTTAGCGCCGCCGCCATCGGTCGCCTCGCCCTGCGACTCGTGCAACTCGCTGGAATCTTCAAGGACCTTCTTGGCGACGTAAATGGGTGACTTGGTGCGCAGCGCGAGCGCGATCGCGTCGGAGGGACGCGAATCGATCTCGAGCGCCCTGCCCTCGCGCGTCTTCATATTGATCCGCGCGTAGTAAGTATTGTCGCGCAGCTCGGTGATTTCGGCGGACTCCACCGTCGCGCCAAATTCGGACAACAGGTTGCGCAGCAGATCGTGAGTCATCGGGCGCTGAGGCTTGATACCCTCGAGCTCGGTCGCCATCGCAGTCGCTTCGAGGGGGCCGATCCAGATGGGAAGATTGAGCTTGTTGTCGGGGTCTTTCAGCACGACGATCGGCATCTTGGTGGAAGGGTCGAGTGTGATCCCACCGACCATCATCAGAATGAAATCTTCCCTATGACCGGCCATAAAGTGGCTCGCTTTTGAATGTCCTTCGACGGCGCGACGCGTCGTGCTTATCGGCCGTGCTGCCTTCGGTAAATTAATCTTGGACCAAAGCCGTCCAATGGTCAACCTGATGAACCGATCGAGCGCCTGTCGCAGCGCTCTTAGCTTGCGACCAAGCGATCCACCACGCGGTACAACTGGTTGAGATTGCGGCACTCTTCTACCAAATCACAATGAACGGCGTAGCGATCCATCTCGCTGTCGCCGAAGCCCCAGGTATTGCGGCTCTCGGGATTGAGCCAGATGACGCGCTTGGCGCGCTGCTTGATTTCACGCAGGCACCAGTCGTGCGGCAGATTGTAGTTGTTGCGCGCGTCGCCCAGCACGATCACCGTCGTGCGCTTGTTGATCGCTCCAATATGATCCGAAACGAAACTGCGAAATGCGTAACCGAAATTCGAATGCGCGTACACGTTGATGATATCGCCCTTGAGCGCGACATCCAACGCATCTTTTACATCGTTGTTGCGGAAGTGATCGGTGACCTCGCCGATATCCGCGACGAAGATATAACTGCGCACGCGCGAGTAGAGATCCTGCAGCGAGTACACGAACTGCAGCATGAAGCGCGAAGCGTTGCGCACCGAATCCGACACGTCGCACAGGATGACGACCTGCGGCTTCTCTTTCTTGCGCCGCTCGAAGCGCAGCTTGAACGGCACGCCGCCGGTTTGGAGATTGCTGCGCAGCGTGCGCTTGATATCGAAGCGGCCCTTCTTGGCGCGCTTGCGGCGCACGGTGATGACGTTCTTCAGGCGCTGGGCGAGGCGCAGCACCGCCTCGTTCATTTTGCGCAGCTCTTCCTCGGTCAGATAGTAGAAGCTCTTCTCGCCGATCTGGCTCTGGCGCGGATCGTCTTTCTGCTTGATGTCGCGCTTCTCGCGCTCCATCCGCACGTAGCGGCGGATGATGTCCTCGAGCGCTTTCAGCCGCCGCTCGAGATACTCTTCCATCTTCGCCTTGAGCGCGGAGCCCATGTCCATCTTCTCGAGCTGCTCGCGCAGCTCTTTGATCTCGGCTTCGATCTTGTCGAGACCGAGCTGACGGGCGAGCGCGCGGGCGAAATAATTCTCCTCGATGGTGCGCTCGATCCCCTGGAGCTTGACCGCGCGCGCCGCTTCCTGGAGCGCCTTTTCGATCGCGCCGGAATTATTCTCCAGGAGCTGCTTGGCGAGCTCGGAAAGATTCTTGCCCTCTTTCTTCAGCATCTCCTCGATGTCTTCGAGGAACTTCTGAAATTCCTTGTCGGACATCGAGAGCGCATTCTGCACGGCCTGGCTCGCCTGCTTGATGATCTCGCCAAGGCCGGAGAAATAGACGTCGAACAGCTCTTCGAAAACGGGCAGCTCGCTCGCGCGCTTGATCATCGTCGAGCGCAGCGCGGAGCGAAAAATATCGCGCTCTCCGAGTCCGGTGACTTCCGATGCGCCGAAGGCGTCGAGCGTCTCGGCGAGCGATACACGCACGCCGTTTTCACGGAGTAAATTTGCGAATTCGACCAGTTTTTCCTGCATGCGGCCTCCGCGTCCTCGGATCGCGTGTGCCCTAGTTCAGCAAATCCTTGTCGCTGCCGGTCTCGGTGCCGCCGCGTCGCGCGCGCACCCGCCGGACGTAATCCTTGAGCTCTTCCTGCGCTTTGCGCACGTCGCCTTCGTACTTGACGATCGTGTCGAGCGTCTCGTTCACCAGCTCCTGATCGAGATTCTGCACGTTGAGCAGCGTGAGCGCCTTTACCCAATCGAGCGTCTCGCTGATGCCGGGCGTCTTCTTGAGATCGAGCTTGCGCAGCGACTGCACGACGGTGACAACTTCATCGGCCAGCTTCTGCGCGGCTTCGGGCACCTTGAGCTTGATGATCGCGAGTTCCTGGGCGCGATCGGGGAAGTCGATATATAGATGAAGGCATCGGCGCTTGAGCGCGTCGGACATCTCGCGCGCGTTGTTCGAGGTGAGGATGACGAGCGGCAGATGCTTGGCCTTGAGGGTTCCGAGCTCAGGCACGGTGACCTGGAAATCCGACAACAGCTCGAGCAGGAAGGCCTCGAACTCGGCGTCGGCCTTGTCGATCTCGTCGATCAGAAGCACGCTCTGCTTCTCGCTCGAGATCGCCTTGAGCAGCGGACGCGGCAGCACGAAGCGCTCCGAGAAGAAGACTTCGTCTTCGCGCGCGATCCGATCGACCGCCTCTTTCATGCCCTTGGCGCCTTCCAGCACCTCGCCAATTTTATCTTTCAGGATCTGAGTATAGAGAAGCTGCTTGGCATACTCCCATTCGTAGAGCGCCTTGCCTTCGTCGAGGCCCTCGTAGCACTGGAGCCGGATCATATCGAGACCCAGCGATGCGGCGAGCACCTTGGCGAGATCGGTTTTGCCAACTCCGGCCGGACCTTCAACGAGGATCGGCTTCTTCATCGCGCTTGCGAGATAGACAACGGTCGCAATGCGGCGGCTGGCGATATAGTTGTTCTGCGCAAAGCGCTCGATTACGTCCTCGATCGATGAAAACACTCAATCCTCCTCGGCCGCCGCGGCCTGAATTCAAGCCACCGCGTGAAGACAATCAAATATCATGCACAGGCAAGGGGAGGAAACCGAATCGGCTTACCTTACGAGTGTTCGATTGAGAGCCGCCACGCCATCGCTTGCATTGCGGTCGCCGCACTTGCTTGTCTAACGGGGTTTCGAGGAGGACTGCGATGCAGGGAGCGCCGCCACCGAATCCGCCCGCGATTGTCGAGCAGATGGTCAAGCCGTACATGGAGCGGACCGACACGCACGGCGTCGCCATTGCCGTGTATGTCAAAGGAAAAGAGTACCTGCTGACTTATGGCGACGACGGCAACGATCCGCCGAACAAGGTCACGCCGGATTTGGTCTTCGGCATCGGTTCGGTGACCAAGACGATGACGGCGGCGATGCTCGCGTACCAGACGATTGGCGAAGGCGGCAAGCCTCCTCTCAAGAACATCAATGCGTGCGTCTGCGACTATCTGCCGTCGGACGTGAAGGAGTACGGCCGCGGGATCAGGAAGGTGACGCTGCTCGAGCTCGCGACGCATACATCGTCGTTCCCAAGCCGAATCCCGGGCCATCCCGGAACCGAGCTCTATGCCGGCAAGCCGCCCTCGCCCGATCTAATCAAGTGGTGGGAAGACTTTCTCAAGCCCCCCTACCCGCCCGAGATTCTCTACTCGAACGTCGGTTATGTGACGCTCGGCTATGCGCTCGAAGGGCCGGACAGCAAGCCGACCTTTCCGGAGCTTCTGAGGGAGGACATCACGGGCCCACTTGCGATGACGCATACGTTCACGCAGATCCCGAGCGGAGTCCCCCTTGCCCAGGGATTCGTGCGCAAAACCGCTGTCGACATGGATGAAACTGACATCAAGTCGAGCGGACATGACATGCTGATATGGCTCAAGGCGAATATCGGTGTGCTCGACAAAACGATCCCGCCGCATCTGGCCGAGGCGCTGCGCGTCACCCACCGCATCTGGTTCATGACCGATCCCGATCAGCGCTTCAACATGGGTCTCGGATGGGAGGTCTTCAGCAAGGATCCGGATGTCCCGGTGATCGTGTCGAAGAACGGCGCCTCGATGCGCGGGGGGTTCTCGGCATGGATCGGCTTCATGCCGGAAGAAAAAGTCGGCGTCGCGATCCTGACCAACGAATTCAACCAGGGCCGCGACGCCGAACTCGGCGTAGTCGACGATACCGGCGTGCCAACTCCGATCAATCCGACTGCTCTGGGCCGCCAGCTATTGATGCAACTCGACGGCGTTCCGGCGGCTCCGGCCAAGCCAAAAACAAAAACATTCGGCGAGCGCCTAAGATCGCTGTTCGATACTGAAGATTGATGCGCAGGGAGCTGCTGGTCTCGCTGGATATCCTCAGCGCTTCGATGTCGCTTGCCGAATTGTCGGCAGCATTAAGGTACGAACCATCAGCCGCGAGCTCCCACGACAAAGGTTCGCCGCGTAAGACACCCAGAGGCGATGAAAAGTGGCAGGAAACGACTTGGCGCTTGGACTCCGACGAGCCGAAGAACAATCCGGTCGAGGTTCATATCGCACGGCTCGCGAAGCTATTGCCTCCCGAGGACCTGGTCGCGGTCCTGCCGAGCGAGTGCAAAGTTGTAATCACCGCTGGTGTCATGCACGACGCTTACGCGCCGACGCTCGACGTTCCGTCGGCGAGCATCGAGATCATCAATGCGTACAGAGCCGAGCTGGAATTGAGCTTCTATCCAACCGACTTCGGCAAAGAGTGATCCTCCAACCTGCCGGTCAGATCGCGATCACGTGTCGCGTTCGCGGTTTTCTTCGACTGGGCAGATGCGATGCCTTGCCATCCATTCCACGTCTTTCCAAACGCCTCGGCAGTTGCGCGCCGTGATTGCGCCGCCGCAATCGCTACAGGTCGGCAGGCATCGCTCGTGATAGAGGTAACCGCGCTGGTCGAAGTAGCTATCCGAGGAGGCGACCGCGCCTTTACAAATGGAACATCCCGATCGCATATGGCGATCGTAGCAATCGCGCAGAATCGGCGCGTTGCGCCAAAGTTAAAGTATTTCGATTGCGAACGACGTGTGGCTTCCTATAAGGCGGTGTCGCCTTTCAGCAGACGCTGCACGACCGTGCGATTTAGGATCTCGTTAGTACCGTCGGCGACGTTGACAATCCTGAGCGCATGCCACGCATGATGGAACCCGAGTTCGTTGGTGAAGCCGATCGCGCCGTGCGTCTGTATTGCGCGATCGACGGCGCGAAATCCGGCCTGCACCGAATACGCCTTCGTCATCGAGAGTTCCTTCACCGCCTGCTCTCCCCTGTCGAGCAAGGTCGCGGCGTTGAGGCCCATCAGATGCGCCGCGTGCAGTTCCATCGCGGTCTCGGCGAGCGGGAACGTTACGCCCTGGTATTCCGCGATCGGTTTTCCGAACGCGTTGCGGACTTTTGAGTAGTCGAGCGCGCGCTCGAGTGCCCATCTGCCGTATCCGACCGCACGCGCCGAGTTGTAGATGCGACCCAGCGAGACGCCGTAAAGCGCCGCATCGAAGCCGCGGTTGAGCTCGCCTACGAGTTGCCACGGTTCCACGAAAACATCGTCGAGACTCACCTCGCCTTCGTCACCGCCGATGTGCCCGAACAGTTGGATGACGCGCGGCACTTCGAAGCCCGGCGACGACGTCGGAATAAGGAAGGCAGAGATTCCACCTTTGCGCGCCGCGGCGCGGGCCGCATCGGTAATCGCGAATACGATGCAGTAGTCGGCGATCGGCGCGTTGGTCGTCCAGATTTTGCGGCCCGAGATGCGCCAGCCGTCGCCGTCGGGCGTGGCGTGCGTGGTGAGCGCAGCGGCATCGGAACCCGCACCTGGTTCCGATAGTCCGAAGCACATCGAGGCTTCACCCGCCATCATCGGCGCGAGGATTCGCTCGCGAGCCTGCGGCGTGACCTGCTCCAGCAAGCGGCTCGGGCCGAAGGCCCAATGGCTGATGACGTATAGCATTAGCCAGTTCTGCGGACCGCAAGTACGAAACAACTCTTCCCATCCCACGTAGTAGGCGAGATGACCGAGGCCGCCGCCGCCCAGGTGTTCCGGGACGCACATGCCATAGAAGCCGGCCTTGGCGGCCAGCTGGCGGACTTCGCGGATGAGCGCGATCGCCTCGTCGGAGTAGCGGCCATCGTCGCGATAAAGGACGCGCGGATTTTCGAGCAGCGCGCGATGCTTCTCATGGCGGGGCAGAATTTCCGCCTGTGCGAATGCGCTCAGGCCGTCGCGCGCGACGCGGACTTCCTCGGGAAGATCGAATGCGATTGCTGACATAGTCAGTGTCTCCGATTCCTAATCAAATCATCGATAGCACATGCCGGGCTCGACTCGTATTTGCGCCACTACACGAAGTGGTCAAAATGGCTCCGCATCACCGCAGTGATGGTGCGAACGGATACACCTCCCTCCGGTGATCGGCGTCTCTGCGCAAGGAAAAGCGACCCTGGATGGGCTGTCTGCGATCTCTACGGCTTGGCAAATTAATTGCTCTCATAGCTAAGCAGAGGCGCTCGACGATACGAGCAAACCACCTTGAAAGAGAGGCTTGCGATGCAACGACCGCTGAAAATAACGTCCCGCGATTTCACTCTTTCTCCCGGCATCGAGGAGGAGATCCGCGACAAGGTCGCCGCGCTCGAGCATTTCTACGGCCGGATTACCGGATGCGAAGTCGTCGTCGAAGGCGGCGTCCATCATCATCGCCACGGCGGCCCGTTCCGTGTGCGGATACATTTGACGGTTCCCGGCGGCGATATCACGATCAACAGGCAGGCCGAAGACGACCTCGCAGTCGCGGTGCGCGAGTCTTTCGCCGCCGCGCGGCGCCGCATTGAAGATCATATTCGTGAGCTGCGCGGCGACACGAAGACCCACGAAGAGGCCCCGGAGGGTATCGTCAAAAAGCTGTTCGCGAGCGAGGGCTACGGATTTCTTCTCACGCCCGAAGGCGACGAGATCTATTTCCATCGCAACAGTGTGCTGCATCCTGGATTCGATCAACTCGTCGTCGGCTGCATCGTTCGATTCAACCAGGAGTTGGGAGAAAACGGCCCGCAGGCGAGCACGGTGGCGATGCTGAATCCGCATCGCGAGCGCCGACGCGCCGCAGAGTAAGATCGCAATACGATCGAAACACGTTCTGATCGCCAAAGGCGTCGGAGCTGACTTTCTCCGGCGCCTTTGCCATTCCGGTTGTCGAGCGAAACGTTGACTCAACGCCTGTAATACTTGCAAAGTAGAACGCATTCTACTTTGAGGAGAGCAGGCCGTGGATCTGAAAGAAATCGATCTGCTGGATATCGATCGCTTCACCGACCGCGTACCCCACGAATGGTTCACCTACCTGCGCCACAACGCGCCCATCTACCGTCATCCCGAGCCTGACAACGGACCGGGCTTCTGGGTCGTCACGCGCTATGCCGACGTGATCGAGGTCGGGCGCGACGGCGCCACCTACTCTTCCGAGCAATCGCGCGGCGGCGTGGTCGCACTCGACGACGTGTCGGCCTCGCAGCAGCTCTCCAACGAGGGCCGCATGATGCTGACGATGGACGCGCCGGATCACACGCGCTACCGCTCGCTGGTCAACCGCGGCTTTACACCGCGGATGATCGCGAAGCTCAAGCCGCATCTGCAGGAAATGGTCACGACCATCGTCGATCGCGCGCTCGCCAAGGGCGAACTTGATTTTGTCCTTGAAGTCGCGGCCGAGCTGCCTCTTCAAGTGATAGCCGAGATTCTCGGCGTTCCATTTTCGGACCGGCACAAGGTCTTCGAATGGAGCAACAAGATGATCGGCAGCAAGGATCCCGAATACTCAGTCAGCGACGACCAGGCGCGCGGCGCCGCGATCGAGATGTTCATGTATTCGCAGGAGCTCGCCAAGCAGCGCCTGGCGCATCCGCAGGATGACATCGTGACAACGCTGCTCAACTCCGACGTTGACGGCGATCAGCTGTCGGAAATGGACTTCAACCTTTTCTTTCTGTTGCTGGCCGTCGCCGGCAACGAGACCACGCGCAACGCCCTCTCCCACGGCGTGCTGACGATGATCGAGCATCCCGATCAGTACCGGCTGCTGAGACAGAATCCGGAGCTGGTGCCGCCGGCGATCGAGGAAATCCTGCGCTGGGCGTCGCCGGTGATGTACTTCCGGCGCAATATTACGCGCGACACGACGCTCGGCGGGCAGGCGCTCAAGGCGGGCGAGAAGATCAGCATCTGGTATATCTCGGCCAACCGCGACGAAAGCGTCTTCAAGGATCCATTTAAGTTCGATATCACACGCTCGCCCAACGAACACGTTGCGTTCGGCGGCGGCGGTCCGCATTTCTGTCTCGGCGCGAGTCTGGCGCGGCTCGAAATGAATTTGCTCTTCGACGAACTCGTGAAGCGTGTCGATACGATCGAGCTCGCGGGCGATGTGAAGCGGCTGCGCTCGAACTTTATCAACGGCATCAAGCATCTGCCGGTGCGCATGAAAGGTGGCGCCGCGGGCTCGCGCGGAGTTAGCGCGTCCGCATGATCAGAAAATCCGCGCGCTCGGTCGCGGCGAGTTGGCCTGTCTCAGACCCTGCCGATAACGAGCGGCTGAGCGCGCGCCAGCTCGCGCGGCGCAAACGAATCGTCGCGGCGGCGATGGATCTCGCGGCTCGTGGTGGATACGACGCCGTGCAGATGCGCGACGTAGCGAATCACGCGAGGGTCGCGCTAGGCACGCTCTATCGCTACTTTTCCTCGAAAGATCACCTGCTCGCGTGGACCTGGATCGACTGGTCGCAGGACCTGCAGGAGCATCTGGTGCGCAATCCGCCGCGGGGCGCGAAGCCTGCCGAGCGCATCATGGATTTCATCGAACGCGCAACGCAGGCGCTCGAGCGCGAGCCGAAGCTGGCCAGCGCCCTGCTCAAGTCCCTGCTCTCTCCCGATCTCAAGGCTGAAGGTCCGCGGCGCGAGCTCTTCGCCGTGATGCGCCGTGTTATCGACAAGGAGCTAGCGAACCTGAGCGAGCGCGATCGCGCGGGCATCTACGAAATCCTCGGTCACGTCTGGTACGCGAACCTGCTGATGTGGGTAAGCGGTCGCAGCGAATCCGTCCAGGTGCGCGAGAATCTCGCCACCGCTTGCCGCCTGCTAATCGCGAATCACTGACGAGCCCCAAGCAGCTGCTGATCCGGTTGACGCTGGTGTCCGATGCTGCTGGATTGACGCACGCATGGATGCGCGCGAACAGACCGGCAGTTTTCCCGTCGAGCATCCCAAGACGCCGCTGGTGCTGGTCGCGACGCTTGGGATCGTGTTTGGCGATCTCGGCACCAGCCCGCTGTATGCAATGCAGACGATCGTCGATGATTTCGGCGGCAAGTTCACGTCCGAGAGCGCGGTCGGCATCCTGTCGCTGCTCTTCTGGTCGCTCATCATTACGATCTCGATCAAGTACTGCGTCTTCGTGATGCGCGCCGACAATAACGGCGAAGGCGGCATCCTCGCTCTCATGTCGTCCATCGACACGGACTGGCACGGACGCGGCCGCGCGCTGATCGTGATGGGGCTCTTCGGCGCGGCGCTGATCTACGGCGATGGAGTCATCACGCCATCGATCTCGGTGCTGAGTGCGCTCGAAGGCCTGGACGTCGCGACCGATGTTTTCAAGCCGCATATCGTGCTGATGGCGAGCGCAATCCTGCTCCTACTGTTTCTCATACAGAGCCGCGGCACTGCCAGTATCGGCAGGTTCTTCGGGCCAGTGATGCTGGTATGGTTTGCGATGCTCGCGATCTTGGGTGTGCGCGGAATCGCGATGCACCCGAGTGTGCTTGCCGCCGTCAGTCCGCATTATGCGCTCGAACTGCTGGCGCAACTCCGATGGCGCGGCTTTGTCATTCTTGGCGGCGTGTTCCTGGCGATCACCGGCGGCGAGGCGCTTTACGCCGACATGGGCCATTTCGGCGCCGGTCCAATTCGAGCGGGATGGTACTGCGTCGTACTGCCCGCGCTATTGCTCAACTACGCGGGCCAGACGGCGCTCGTTGTCGCTTATCCCGCGACGCCGGTTAATCCATTTTTCGAGCTGGCGCCGCGGTGGTCTATCTATCCCCTCGTCGCGATCGCAACCGCGGCGACAATTATCGCGAGCCAGGCAATCATCACAGGTTCGTTTTCGCTGACGCGCCAGGCGATGCAACTCGGGTGGCTGCCTGGCGTGCGCATCAAGCAGACCTCCGCCGATGAGTACGGACAAATCTACGTGCCGCTGGTGAACTGGATGATGATGCTGGCGACGGTGGCGCTCACCGTCACCTTCCGCACCTCGGAAAACCTCGCCGGTGCTTACGGCACAGCAGTATCGACCACGATGCTGCTGACTACAATGCTGCTGTACAACGTAATGCGCGGCCGTTGGGGATGGCCGCCCTACCTTGCACTGCTGATCTGCGGACTGCTGCTGATCGTCGATTTGGGGTTCTTCTCTGCGAACCTGCTCAAGATCGATCGCGGCGGATGGATCCCGCTCACTCTTGGCGCACTAATTTTCGTCGCAATGACGACGTGGCGTGCCGGAATCGAAGCCGTGCACGCGCGCTACGCGTTGAACGAGGAAGCGAGTGAGCATTTTCTCGAGCGGATACGCGCGCGGCAGATCCCGCGTGTTCCCGGTGTTGCGATTTTCCTGACCCGTGCCCGCGCTGGAATTCCCGCGGTGATGATCCAGTACTTTGCGATCTTCGGCGCGCTACGCGAACAGAACGTTGCGCTGACGGTTCAGTTCGAAAATTACCCGCACTGCGCGCATGCGGATCGCTTGAGCGTCACCCCGATTGCAGAGGGACTTTGGCACATCACGATGCACTATGGATTCAACGAAGTGCCAAACATTCCGATGTCGCTGCGTGCGGCGCCCGATCACGGCTGTCCCGTCGATTTTACCAAGGCGGTTTACTTCGCCGAGCGTGACGAAGCAACGCGCGGCAAACATCATCCACGGCTATGGAAATGGCAGGTGATGCTCTTTGACTTCATGTTTCGCAATTCGGTGCGACCGGTGGATCTCTTCACCGTGCCGGCGGCGAGCTTCGTCGAGATTGGCCGCACGATCGAGATTTGAGTTCGCCACTAGGCGCGAGGAGCTTCTTCGTGCGCGTCGTCGAGCGATGAGCAGATCGCGATCGTCGTCAGCAACTCCTGTTTGACGCGACGATCGCTGGCTTTACGCCGCGATTGCGTGTGAGTCGTGCCGCCCGCGCCGTCGCCTTTGCCGCGATTCGGAACGTACGCGACGAGCAGCACCTCGGCATCGGTCTCGCCGCTCGCGTTGAGTCTATGCGGAAGATGAGCGTCGAAATGGGCGGCATCGCCGGGCAATAAGGCGTGACTTTCGTTGTCGAACACAAGATTCAACTTGCCCGAAAGCACATAGAGAAGTTCTTCGCCCTCGTGCTGCGAGAGTTTGGTCTGGCGCCGGCGGCGCGGTACGGTGACATGCACGGCGCTCAGGTTCTGAAGCGCGCCGCCGCTCGAGATTGCGCGATAGCGGAGCCCGTTGCCGCGTTGGATATTGGCCTTACTGCCGCGAATGACAACCGGCGACGACTGTTGATGCGCGCCCGTATCGACCAGCGATTGCAGCGGAGTCTCATAAACACGTGCGAGCGTCAGCAGCGCGCCGAGTGAGGGCTGACGCACACCGCTTTCGAGCCGCGACAAATACGGCTTCGATAAGCCGCTGCGGTTGGCGAGCTCCGCCAGCGTCCATCCGCGCCCGCTGCGCAGACGGCCGAGGCGCTCGCCCAACTCGGATGCGGCGGAGTCAATCATGCGTGAAACAGTCCTCGGCATGCACGCGTGTTAGCATCGTATTGCCTCCTTGGCAACCCTAAAGGTGTTTTTTTGACTAACGGGCGGACGGCTGCGCGCCGGAGGAAAGATGCGCAACCGTCCGCCGCCTTGCGCGCGCGCTTAGACGCGGACCACGTCGGAATGGCGCACCGTGCCGCCCTTCACCACCGTCGCGTAAACTCCGACGCGTCCCTGATTGTGCTGCACCGCGGTTTTGAGCACGCTCAAGTCGCGCGGCAGCCCGCCCTGGGCCAGCGTCGTCATTACGCAGCGGCCAGTATCGCCCGTTATCTTCAGCTCGACCTCGGGACCGATCGCGATCGTGCGACCGACCCAAGTGTTCTCGATGAACCAGGCTTCGGTTGAGCCGGTGGAGATCAGGATGTTCGGGCGAAAGCGTGCGGAATCAAACTGTCCGCCGGGATACAGTTCGGCGAGCTTGGTTAGCGTCGCGGTCGTCACGATATGAACGGGAGCGCAGTCGAAGAAGGTCTGCGCGGGCATCGCTTCGTCGGTCACCATATCGCGATGGGCCAGGTCGTCCATGTCGGGCCAGTACTCCTCGAGCGTCACCTTTTCGGCGGCGCCGCATTTCAGCGCAACTTCGCGCGCGAGCGCGCTGGCGAGGAGCTTTGTGACTTCGAGGGAATCGCTGCGAATCGAGGCGCCATCCGGAAGCGTGATCGTGACTGGCGGAATCGCAGTCTCTGGCCGCGGCGGCGCGCAATAGCTTGCTTTGAAGCCGAACAACGTCGGCCATTTGCGCGGATTCTTGGCGCTCGCGACCTTACCGGTCGCGCAGTCGATCACGGCGTAGGCGCGATCTCCCAGCAGCCCGCTGCCGTTGAGATAGGCCGCTTCGAGCTCCTCACCCATCATCGATTTCACCGGATACCGCCGCAGCGAAATCACCGAACCGACCGGCGCCAACTCCGCGCCGGCACCCTGCCCGATTGTCTGTTGAATACTCATTTCGATAGCACCTGTATGCGTTCAGGGTTGCGCAGCGCGCTCACGCCATCGCGTGACTTTCGGTTTTTTCCATTGCCGGCGGATGGCTCATATCGAGCTCAGCGGGAATCACCTCATGCTCCGCAGTGACGCGGCGCCTGACGGTGCTCGCGAACTCGGGCCGCGTACGCAGAATCATGAACCATACGAGTCCGATCGCCAGGTAGCCGAGGAAGATGTACGGGAAGATGTTCACCGGCCACGACGGCACCGGGTACACGCTGCCGACGGCAGGAACCATCAGGAGTATCACCGCTGCGGCCGACAGTCCGATTTCCTTGCCACCGAGCTGGCCGCGCTGCTTCAGATACATCGGCGCCGCGATCGAGATCAGGAAATACGCGCCGAGAAATCCGAACGCGCCGAAGGTGCCGGCGTCGTTGAAGGCGTCAAGGATCGCGAGGCCAAACACCGTCGTCAGCAGCACCGGGACCAGGAAGATGAGCCCGGCCATCACCGTGACTGCGACGTGAGGAGTCTCGTTGGTGTCGTGCACGGTGCCGACTTTCGAGTGGAAGACGCCCAGCTTCCCCATCGGATACATGATGCGGGCACCGGAGTTGAGACACGACAGTGCGAGCGAGAAGAAGCTGATCATCGCACCCGCGGAAATCGGGGCCTTGAGCCAAGGCACGCTCATCAACTCGGCCAGCACGTTGAGGGGTGCGTCAATCTTGTCGAGCGTGGTTTTATAACCGATGAATCCGATGACCTCGGTATACGAGACGAATACGAAGAACACTCCCGTCAGGATGAGGCTGAAGATGACTGCGCGGGGAATCGTGCGCAGCGGCTCCTTGGCCTCTTCGCCAAACGCCGTCGCGCATTCGAAGCCGACGAGGCTGAAGATCGCGGTTACGACGCCGAGGCTGATTCCGGAGAACGATGCGCCCTGGATCTTGAGCTGGGCCGGGTCGAAGATCGACTTCTGTCCGAAGAGCAC